>NZ_FNOA01000032.1:0-55593 GCF_900106885.1 Pseudomonas sp. NFACC14 | reverse complement strand
AGTGAAACGATGCATCGCCGATGGTAGTGTGGGGTTTCCCCATGTGAGAGTAGGTCATCGTCAAGATTGAATTCCCAGAACCCCTGTCTGCCCCCGCAGACAGGGGTTTTGTCGTTTTGGGCCGGTAATCGGATCGAACCCCTGATGCCCCGGCAAACCCCCAACGCCGTTGCTATGCTGTGAGAGTCGGGCTCTGGCGACCAAGAGGGCCACGACGTCACTGGTCATGGGGATTCCAATAATGAAAAACCCTTATGCTCCCGGCTTTTGGTGCGCCACTGCGGCATTGCTGCTGCTTTCGGCCACTTATTTCTATGGCGTCATGCTCACTCATCAAATCGACAAGGCGCTGCTGTTCCTCGATAGCGCGGCAGCGTTGATTGGCGTGATATCCATCGCAATCGTGGCCTGGGCTTCGCTTCAGGGCCAACGCATCAAGAAAAAACACCTCGAGCAAGGCAAGACCCTGGTGCTGATTTGGGACACCAAGGTGGCATTGCGACGCGTCGAAACGGTGTTTGACCGTTATTTCTGGGGCAGTTATTGGCAACCTGGCCGCACATTCCAGGAAGTCATGGGCGAGCTCACCGGTACTCCGTTGGAAAAAAGCCTGGAAGCCCTGAAAGTCCAATGCGCGGCCTTGGACAAGCAGGTCACCCAGGACGGCTGGCACTGGCTCAACAACGCCCGTGAATTGTGCGACGTGGCTAACGCCATGGCCCGGGAGCGCTATCAACTGGACTTTTGCGATTCGCGCGCAGAGTCATCGGGGGCTGCGGTGATCAATCGCGATTTCGAAGTGCTGGTGTACACCTGGACGGCCCGCCTCAAGACTTTCGACCATCAGCTCGATGAGATCGAAGTCCAATATTCGTAGACCACCTCGCAAGAAAACGTTTTTACCCCCATAAACATTGGGCCCGCAGGGGTGCCTGATGGTAATCTCCGCTCCTCTTTGCGGCGTCGAGCCACCCCCCTTGGCGGGTCAGGGAAGACGACGGCTTTCTTCAACCATGGACATCGATCGGGTCACTCATGAATAAATCAGCAAGCGTACTTCTGGGAATTGTTGTGGCTGTCGGTGCTATCAGCGCGGGCGGCGCCTGGTACACCGGGACCAAACTCGAAGGCGTGTTGAAAAATGCTATTGCCGATAGCAATAAGCAGATGCAGACAGCCTTGGCCGGGTCCAACAGCACTGCTGCCCTGGAGCTGGTTTCCATGGACCGTGGCACATTCAGCAGCACCGCTCACTACCGTCTCAAAGGCGAAGGTGAGATGTTCGGTGGTGAGTCGGTCGAGTTGCTCTTCGTCGACCGGATCGAGCACGGCCCACTGCCATTCTCGCGCTTGATTACGCTCAAGTGGCTGCCGGTCATGGCCACCAGTCACACTGCTCTTGAGCGCAATCCACTGACTGACAAGTGGTTCGCTGCGACCAAGGACCAGTCGCCGCTCAAAGGTGTGGTCAACCTGGGTTACGACGAATCCATCAACGGCACTTACGAGCTGCTGCCGTTGGATACCAAGTTGGATGAGCAGTCCCAGCTCACTTTCTCCGGTCTTAAAATCGACTTGGCCGCCAGCGCCCAAGGCCAGAAGATCAAGGCCGATGGCTACATGGACAGCTTTAAGTTGACCACCGTTGCCGAAGATCAGACGCCAGTGCAGATCGAGCTGAATGGCCTGACATTGGCCAGTAACCTGAGCAAAAGCTCGTACGGTTACTATATGGGTGACAACACCCTGCTGATGAGCAGCACCAAGGCCACGTTTGGTGAGCCGAAGTCGGTGCTGGGCCTGAAGAACTTCGAAATGAAGAACAGCAGCAGCGAGAACGGCACCAGTGCTTCGGGGCGTGCCGATTACAAGATCGGTGAATTGTCGTTCAACGACAAGACCATCGGGTCGGCACAGATGGCGGTCAGTCTGAAGAACCTGGACATCCCGGCCACCATGTCCCTGATGCAGATCTACCAGACCAAGCTGCAGCCCTACGAGAAAGCGGCCGCCGAAGCCGCGGCAGCCGGTGAACCGACGCCAGAGTTGAGCCTGACCGAAGCTGAAGAAGCACAGGTCAAAGCCGACCTGGAAAAACTCTTGGCCGGTGCTCCGCAGGTGGCCTTGGAAAATCTGTCGTTCAACACTGCCAACGGTGAAAGCCGTGCCAGCCTGATCGTTGATCTGACCAAGCCACAGTCCATGGACCTGCCGCCGGATGAATTGGGACGTCAGTTGCTCGCCCTGCTGGATTTCAATCTCAAGGTTTCCAAGCCGATGCTGGTCGACCTGATGACCGTGCAGGCACAGATGGAAGGCCAGACGGATGCCAAGCTGATCGCCGATCAAGCCACAGCCACCAGCGATATGTTCAGCGCCATGGCCGTCGGTACTCAATTGGCGACCCTTGAAGGCAACGACGTTGTCACCAAGTTGCACTACGCCAACAACCAGGTCGATTTCAATGGCCAGAAAATGACCGTTGAACAATTCTCGGCATTTGTGATGAGCAAGCTGGGTGGTGGCGTCGCCATCCAGTAAGCCCGTTCAAGCCACACCCAAGACCCGGCCCGTGCATGACGCACGGCCGGGTTTTTTTATGCCCACGGATCAACCCTGGGCCGAAATCTGTATCGATTCTGAAGAATTGTGGCGTTCCTGAAGATGACCCGCCCGAGAGTGCAAGACTAGGCCCATTAGAGCTTGGCTGGATTCCTTTGATCCGGCTTCCTGTTTGATGGGCAAGGGGGCACTGCGACCCGGCTGGCCATGTAAGGATGCTGACGAATGCCGCGTACTGTGGGTCCTTTTATTCAACGTGGTTTGCGCCCGTTGTTTCGCGTCGCGCTGTGCGGCCAACTGTGCTGGCCGGTGCTGGCGTTTGCCGATACCGCCTATGACCAAATGGTGCTCGACGCCCGTGCAGGCCATTACACGCCTGCGCTGACTGCGTTGCGCCAGGTGCCGGCCGGCCAGGCCAATACCGCGCAGATCAGTGACCACTTGCAGATCGCCAGTTGGGCCGGCCTCGATACCGAGGTGGTAACGGTCTATGAGGCCCAGGGCCGTAATCGAGCGCTGCCCGTCCAGGCGCTGACTGCGACGGCTCGAGCCTATCGCAACCTCAAGCGCTGGGATTCGGCGGCCGAGTTGTACCGCCAGGCCTTGGTGATCGATCCCCAGAACCCCGACTTGCAGCTCGGCCTGGCCTTGACCCAGGCCGATGCAGGCCAGCCCGACGAAGCCGTCACACGCGTCAAGGCCCTGGTCGCTGCCAAGCCGACAGATCCGATGCGTCGACTGGCACTGGGTTATGCGTTGACCCGCGCCAACAGCCCCCACGAAGCGCTGTTCGAATACGACCAGGCCTTCACGCGTGCCGGCAACAATCCAGAGGTTGCGCGCGAATACATCTACGCCCTGCAACGCGCACGGCTGCCGGAGCCGGCGCTGCGCCTGGCACGCTTGCAGCCGGGGCTGATCGACCGTGGCGTGCAACGACGCCTGGAGGGTGACGTCGCCGCCGAACGGGTGCGCCTGGCGGACATGGCCAGCCGCAGCGAAGAGGAGCGCTTCGTCATTGCCGACCGCGCCTTGGCCGACTACGACAAGTTGCTCGTCACCTGGACCCCGGTGGCCGAGGCCCATGACGACGTACTCCGTTGGCGCATCGATCGCATGGGCGCGCTCAATGCCCGCGCCCGTCGAGCAGAAGTGATTGCCGAATACCAGAAGCTGATCGCCGAGGGCGTGAGCATTCCCACTTATGCCCTGCGCTGGGTGGCCTCTTCCTATCTGGAACAGCGTGAGCCGGAGATTGCCGTCGATCTGTACCGCCGGGTCCTGACCGCGCCGGATGCCGACCCCGCGGAGCGTTTTGAAGACAGCACCGCGCTCTACTATGCGTTGCTGGAAAGTGAAAAATCCGAAGAGGCCCGTGCACTGGCCGAAGACATGGCGAAAGCCCAGCCTCCGCGCATCGAGCTCAAGGGCCTGCCGATCGGCAACCCCAACGATGAATGGATGGACGCCCAGCAACTCGCCGCCCAGGCCGGTACTTACGGCGCGGACTTGCCCTCTGCCGAGGCGCGCCTGGAAACCTTGGTCAGCCAGGGCCCCGGCAATACTGGCATGCGTCTGGCCCAGGCCGATCTGTACCAGGCCCGCGACTGGCCGCGCCGTTCGGAAAACCTGCTCAAAGAAGTCGAGGCGACGATTCCGCGCAACCGTGACCTGGAAATCGCCCAGGCCCGCGCTGCCATGGATTTGCAGGAGTGGCGGCAGATGGATGCATTGACCGATGACGTGGTCGCCCGCTACCCGGAAAACGCCCATGTCAAACGTCTGCAGCGCCAGCGTGAGATACACGACATGGCCGAGCTGCGCATCGAGGCCTACACCGGCAAGAGCTATGGCGGTGGCAACGGTGATGCCGGTGCAGTCACTGGCAGCCGGGACTTTGGTATCGAAACGCTGCTCTACAGCCCGCCTATCGATGAAGACTGGCGGTTGTTCGGCGGTGCCGGCTACGCCACCGGCGATTTCGAGGAAGGCACCGGCCACCACCGTTGGCAGCGCCTGGGCGTGGAGCGTCGCACCCGGGACATGACCCTGGAGGCCGAGGTTTCCAATCACTCGTATGGTTCTGGCGACAAGCAAGGCGCGCGCGTGGCCGTGGCCCGAGACATCGACGACCACTGGCAATACGGCGGCAGCCTGGATTACCTCTCGGCCAATACCCCGCTGCGGGCGCTCAACAGCGGCATCCGCGCCAACGGCGGGAGTGGTTTCGTCCGCTGGCGGGCCAATGAAAGCCGTGAGTGGCGACTGGCGGTGAGCCCTTCCCATTTCAGTGACGGCAACAACCGCCTCGAAACCCAACTGACCGGCCGCGAGGGCATCTACAGCACGCCGCGCCTGCAAGTGGAGCTGGGTCTGGAAGTCGGCGCCAGCCGCAACAGCGGCTCCAACGAAGTGCCCTATTTCAATCCGAAAGCGGATTTCAGCGTCATGCCGACCGTGAGCGCGAACCACGTGTTGTATCGCCGCTACGAAACCACGTGGAGCCAGCAATTCCAGGTCGGTGCCGGTACCTACAGCCAGCGTGACTACAACACCGGGGCCATGGGACTGCTTGGCTACGGCCAGCGTTTCATCTGGAACGACGTGCTAGAGGCAGGTGCTGCGCTGAGTTGGCTCAACCGCCCCTACGACGGCGATCGCGAAAGCGATTTGCGCCTGCTTGTCGACCTCACCTATCGCTTCTAGAAGAGTTTGAAGATGCCTGTCATTTCGCGATTCATCCTTCTGCTGGGGGTCTTGCTGATCAGCGCTTGTGCCCAGCAAGCCCCGGCGTTCACGCCGCCTTCGCAGCGTCCGCTGGCGGCCAACGACGCCCCGTGGCCGAAGAACCATGTGCTCGGCATCGCCTACCACGATGTCGACGACCGAGACCCGGACCAGGCGCTGGTGGCCGTGCGCACCGAGCGGCTGATCGAGCAACTGGCGTGGCTGCGGGAAAACAACTACCAGCCGGTCACGGTGGACCAGATCATCACGGCCCGCAACGGCGGCCCGGAGCTGCCACCCCGTGCGGTGCTGCTGAGTTTCGACGACGGCTACTCGAGCTTCTATACCCGCGTCATGCCTATCCTGCGTGCCTATAACTGGCCGGCCATCCTGGCTCCGGTCGGTAGCTGGGTCGATACGCCGCTGAACCAGACGGTGGATTTCGCCGGGGTGCCACGCAAGCGGTCCGAGTTCCTGACCTGGGAGCAGATTCGTGAGGTGTCGAAATCGGGCCTGGTGGAAATCGCCGCCCACACCGATGCCAATCACAAAGGCGTGCTCGCCAACCCGCAAGGCAACCAGCAACCTGCGGCGACGACCCGGCGCTACGATCCGGCCACCGGTCGCTATGAGAGCGAGGCCGATTTCCAGGCGCGCCTGCGCAAGGATGTGGCGGCCATTTCCGAGAAAATCCGCAAGGTGGCCGGTTACAGCCCACGCGTCTGGGTCTGGCCGTACGGGGAAGCAGACGGCGTCGCGCTCCAGGTGATCGGCAGCGAGGGCTATCAGATGGCCCTGACCCTGGAGGATGGCCTCGACAGCCTCGATAACCTGATGAGCGGCCCGCGCTTTTTGGTGTCGTCCGATCCGGATGGCGCCCATTTCGCCGAAAGCATCGTGTCCGTACAGACGATTGACCCGATGCGCGTGGTGCATGTCGATCTGGACTATGTCTACGACCCGGACCCGGTGCAGCAAGAGGCCAACGTTGGCAAGCTGGTCCAGCGCATCTACGACCTGGGTGCCAACACCGTATTCTTGCAGGCATTCGCCGATCCGAAAGGCGATGGCCTGGTGCACTCGTTGTACTTCCCCAACCGCCACCTGCCGGTACGGGCCGATCTGTTCGACCGGGTCGCCTGGCAGCTGCGCACCCGGGCCAACGCCAAGGTCTATGCCTGGATGCCGGTGCTCAGTTTCGCCTTGGACGCGAAGCTGCCACGGGTACAACGCTGGGATCCGGAAACCGGCAAGACCGGCGTCGCCCCGGACCAATATGTGCGGTTGTCGCCGTTCGACCCGAATGTGCGCAAGGTCATCGGTGAAATTTATGAAGACCTGGCGCGGATGAGTTCGGTGGATGGCGTTCTGTACCATGACGACGCGGTGCTCTCCGATTTCGAGGACGCCAGTCCCGCGGCCCTGAAAGTCTATGCCGCCCACGGTTTACCGACGTCCATCGCCGCCCTGCGGGACGACCCTGCGGCGATGCAGCGCTGGACCCGCTTCAAGAGCCGCTACCTGATCGACTTCACCCATGAGCTGACCGCCAAGGTCCGGGCGATTCGTGGTCCGCAAGTCCTGACGGCGCGCAATATCTTTGCCGAACCGATGCTCAACCCGCAAAGCGAAGCCTGGTTCGCCCAGAACCTCGACGACTTCCTCGGCGCCTACGACTGGACGGCACCGATGGCCATGCCGCTGATGGAAAAGCAGACCCGCGCACAGTCCGGCCCGTGGTTGGAACGTCTGGTCCAGACCGTCAAAAGCCGGCCCGGCGCACTCAAGCGCACGGTGTTCGAGTTGCAGGCGCGAGATTGGGACAGCCAACCGGTGACCGACATCGACGGCGAACTGCTGGCCGACTGGATGGGGCGCCTCAAGCGCCAGGGCGTGACCAGTTTCGGCTACTACCCGGACAACTTCATCGAAGACCAGCCCGCCGTGAAAACCGTGCGGCCGGCGCTCTCCAACAAGTGGAATCCTTGACATGCTCGACAGACTGCTCGCCCTGCTGGTGCTGGCGATCGTCCTTGGGGTGCCCCTGGGCCTGATTTTCCTGGTCACCGGGCAATTCCTGATGGACTTCGTGTTCTTTTACCCGCTGTTCATGTCCGGGCTGTGGATCGCCGGCGGCCTGTATTTCTGGCTGCACTGGGAACGCCACTGGCCATGGAAGGACGACACCTTGCCACCGTCCCTGGCGGGTGAGCCGCTGATCAGCATCCTGATCCCGTGCTTCAACGAAGGCGACAACGTCGCCGACACCATTCACGCGGCGCTGGGCCAGCATTATCCGAACATCGAAGTCATCGCCATCAACGACGGCTCCAAGGACAACACCGCCCAGATGCTCGACCAACTGGCAGCCGAGGACCCGCGCCTGCGCGTGCTGCACCTGGCGGAAAACCAGGGCAAGGCCGTGGCCCTGCGCATGGGCGCCATCGCGGCGCGCAGCGAATACCTGGTGTGCATCGACGGTGACGCGCTGCTGGCGCCGAACACCTGTGCTTACCTGGTGGCGCCGATGCTGGACAACGCCCGCCTCGGTGCGGTGACCGGCAACCCACGCATTCGTACCCGCTCGACCTTGATCGGCCGGGTCCAGGTCGGCGAGTTTTCCTCGATCATCGGCCTGATCAAGCGTACCCAGCGGGTCTTCGGGCGGATCTTCACTGTATCCGGCGTGATCGTCGCGTTCCGTCGCACCGCCCTGCACCGGGTCGGCTACTGGAGCCCGGACATGATCACCGAAGACATCGACATCAGTTGGAAGCTGCAGCTGGATCACTGGAGCATTTTCTACGAGCCGCGCGCGCTCTGCTGGATCCTCATGCCCGAAACCTTGCGTGGCCTGTGGCGGCAACGCCTGCGCTGGGCCCAAGGGGGCGCCGAGGTGCTGTTCAAGAACATCCGTGGCATCTGGCAATACCGCCATCGCTACCTGTGGCCGCTGCTGTTCGAATACTGCCTGTCCACCGGCTGGGCGTTTACCTTCCTGCTGTCGGTGATCTTCTGGGGCGCCGGCAAATTCGTCGAAATGCCAGCGGCCATCGCCGTGGATCACCTGATGCCGCCAGCCTTCACCGGCCTGTTGCTGGCCGTGGTGTGCCTGCTGCAGTTCGCGGTGAGCATCCTGATTGATCGGCGCTACGAAAAAGGCCTGTGGCACATCATGTTCTGGGTGGTCTGGTACCCGTTGGTATTCTGGCTGATCAGCCTCTTCACCACCCTGGTGAGCTTTCCCAAAGTGCTGTTCGGGCAGCATCAGAAGCGTGCGCGCTGGATCAGTCCGGATCGCGGTATCAAACCGTTCGATGATCAGGAAGAGGAAGTGATCCGATGAAAATTGTCAGGACCCGGCAACGGCCTTTTCTGGTGGTCATCGATGCGCTTTTCACCGTGCTGGCGTGGATGGGGTTGCTGTATTTGCTGGTCAAAGGGCTGTGGCCGCTGCTCGACGGCCAGGCCGGCCCGCGCCTGGGAGGGTCGCTGTTCGACACCCTGGAGACTTTGCAGGTCTATGGTTGGATCGCGTTGGTCAACGCGGTACTGCTGATTACTTGGGCGCGTTATCAACAGCGTAAAAGTCGCAGCTTCGCCCAGCGCCGGCTGCCGGCGCCGGTGGTGGATGACCAGGGCTTGAGCGCCAGTTTCAAGCTGACCGGCGAGCGCCTGGACACGCTGCGCCAGCCCGGCTCGAAGATCATCCACAACAACCAGGACGGCGACATCAGCCATGTCGTGCCGCATTTCCATTTGCTCAGCCCGGACTTGCAGCCACCGCCCCTGGCGCCATTGGAGCGACCACGGGTTATCCACTTGCCGGCCGATCAGTCTGTGCATTGATGCAGGCAGGGGGATTGGGGGCGTGGCGGATATTTCGGTCAACACAAGACAACACTGTGGGAGCGAGCTTGCTCGCGATGGCGTCGCCTCAACCACATTGAGGTGACTGATCCACCGCTATCGCGAGCAAGCTCGCTCCCACAGGGGATTTGGGGTGTGGGACAGGTCTACGAAGAGAAATCCCGAACCAGCCGCCACGCCTCGTCCACCGGCAACGGTTGCTTCATGCGCTGGGCCAGCGCTGCCATGGCCCGGCCTTCATCGCAGGCCACGGCGGCGGCCACGAGGCCGTCCTTGCCTAGCAGGGCGATAAAGGGCGGGTGCTCGGGCGTGCCCTTGAATTCCACCTCGTCCCAATGTTCAGCGTGCCCGAGGTAGTCGTAGCGTTTGCCAAAGTGATAGGTCCAGAAAAACGGCACGTCCAGATAGTGCTCGTCGCCGCCGAGCATGTTCGCGGCGGCGATGCGTGCCTGTTGCTGGGCCAGGCGC
The DNA here is from genome assembly GCF_900106885.1 of Pseudomonas sp. NFACC14. Taxonomy (NCBI): domain Bacteria; kingdom Pseudomonadati; phylum Pseudomonadota; class Gammaproteobacteria; order Pseudomonadales; family Pseudomonadaceae; genus Pseudomonas; species Pseudomonas sp. NFACC14. Next base: position 45,966 of record NZ_FNOA01000032.1, on the reverse strand, counting down.
CAATGCTCGATGCGTACAGGCTTGCCGTTCAGGGGAAATGTCGCGATATCCCCCACGGCCCATAAGCCATCAGCCACACGCATGCCCGCGTCAACGGACAGCGACTGGTCCTGTTCCCGTGGCAACCGGGCAAACGGCTCGGTGGCCGGGTGCACGCCGATGCCGACGATCACCAGGTCCGCAGCCAAACGCTGGCCGTTATCCAGCACCACGGCTTCGACCTTGTGCGTTCCCTCGATCCGTGCCGCTTCGCCGTCGGTGTGGTACACCACGCCGTTGGCCCGGTGCCGGGCCAGGATGGCCTGACCGACGCTCTCGCCCAATTGCGCGGCGAACGGCACCGGGTGCCGGGCCAAGACGGTGACGCTCAGCTCGCGCTTGCGCAGGGACGAGGCCACCTCCATGGCGATGAAACTGTCGCCAATGATCACCGCCCGTAGCCCTGGCCGGACAGTGTCGAGAATCTGCCGGGCATGAGCGATCGAACGCAGCACGAAGACTTGCGGCAAATCGATGCCGGGCAGCGCTGGCGTCTTCGGCTCCCCGCCTGTGGCAATCAGCGCGGCGTCATAGTCCAGGCGCCGGCCATCGGCGAGCTGGATTTGCCGGGCACTGGGGTCCAAATGGGTGACCTCGCCGTGGAGCCTTTCGATGCGTTGCTGGGTGAAATAAGTTTCATCGCGCAGCGGTGCCGTCTCGTTGACCGGCATGTCGCCGGCCAATACATACTTGCTCAGCACCGTACGGTCGTAGCCGGCTTCGGCTTCGCGGTCGATCAACAGGATCCGGCCGCCAAACCCCTTCTCCCGCAACGCCGCCGCGCAAGCCGTGCCGGCCGCGCCAGCACCGATGATGACAAAGGTGCGTGCGTCATCGGCCGGCGGGATTTTATCGGCTGGCAACGGTTGGTCATCGACCCAGACGTCATCACCGCGCACTTCGACGTGATAGCGCGCCAGGCTGTCGAGGGCCGGCGGCTCGCACAGGGCGCCGTCTTCAGCGCGGAAGGCCGCCTTGTGCCACGGGCAAATCAGTCGTCCATGGCACACCGCACCCTTGGCCAGTGGTGCGCCTGCATGGGGGCACTTGCCTTGGAAGGCGCGCACCTGATCGCCTGAGCGCAGCAACAGGATGGACGTGTCGTTGATTTTGACTTCGAGGCCGCGGTCTTCGCGAACATCGGCGAAACGGGCGATTTGATGCAGAGACATGGGCGTTCTCCGTCAGGCGTTTCCCTTTGGAGTCGAGGGCCGGAACGAGGTTCAGCATAATTGTCACTGCACCCTTGGCGACGCTGCGGCTATAGTTCGCAAGCCGTCCATGGCCAGACACGCACAAGGTGCCCCGGTATGACTCGATTGAACATTCTCACCCCTTGGCTGGCGGCCTTCGCCCTGGTGCTGTGCGCACAAGGAGCAGCCCAGGCCGAGGAGCGTTTTACCCTCAGTATCCCCGGCGTGTCGGACGACCGCCTCTTCACCGCGGCGGCGGCCAGTGACGCCAACGCCTGTGGTGGCAAGAACATTTCCCCGGCCTTGAGCTGGAATGCCGGCCCACCGGGCACCCTCAGCTATGCCATCGTCATGTTGGACCCGGACGGTCAGAGGGGGCAGGGTGTCGATCACTGGGTCCACTACGGCATCAAGGCCACCACCCGGCAGATTCCAGCGGGCGCCGGTACCAAGTCCTCGTTGGAAGGCATGAGCGGCATCAACAGCAAGAACACCCACGGCTACATCGGCCCTTGCCCGCCCATCGGCGACAGCGCTCACCATTACCTGATCCAGCTCTTCGCCCTGGACCTGCCGCCGGAAGCCTTCCCCGCTGGCCTCACCAGGGCCCAATTGATGGACAAAATCAAAGGTCACGTCCTGCGCAACAGCAGCGTCGTACGCCGCTACCACCGCTGACCCGAACAACGCAAACCCCCTGTGGCGAGGGAGCTTGCTCCCGCTGGGCTGCGAAGCAGCCCCCTGCCACAATGGCGCCGTCCAGACACAAAATTGGCGTCAAGCGCCAAAAGCGAGCACTATCGAGCCCCTGTTCACTCATGCCGGAGGATGGCGATGACGCAGAAACCCGACGGCATCGCCCGCCTCCTGAACTGCCCCACCAAGGGCGACGAAATACGCCGGGCCATCGCCCGGAGCCGCAAGGATTTCCTGCCTGTCGACGAGGCCGAAGACGCCGAGCCAGGCCAACCACCGGTTCAACCGGTGGACACTGATCGCGACGACTGAGCCGTCGCCCTCTTTCAACTTATCGTTCAAATCCGCCTATGACTGCCACCCCCGTTCTACCCGGTGACCGATTCAGCCGATCCGATTACAAGACCCTGGGCCTGGCCGCCTTGGGAGGCGCGCTGGAGATCTACGATTTCATCATCTTCGTGTTCTTCGCCCTGACCCTCAGCCAGTTGTTCTTCCCGCCGGAAATGCCCGATTGGCTGCGCCTGCTGCAAAGCTTCGGGATTTTCGCCACCGGCTATCTGGCTCGCCCCTTGGGCGGCATTCTCATGGCGCACTTTGCCGATCGCCTGGGGCGCAAGCGAGTGTTCAGCCTGAGCATCCTGATGATGGCCTTGCCATGCCTGCTCATCGGGGTGATGCCCACCTACGCGCAAATCGGCTATTTCGCCCCGTTGCTGCTGCTGGCGCTGCGTATCCTGCAGGGCGCGGCCGTGGGCGGCGAGGTGCCAAGCGCCTGGGTCTTCGTGGCCGAACACGCGCCGCTGCATCATCGCGGCTATGCCCTGGGTTTCCTCCAGGCCGGCCTGACCTTCGGCTACCTGCTGGGCGCCCTGACCGCCACGGCGCTGGCGCGGATCTACACGCCGGCGGAAATACTCGATTACGCCTGGCGCCTGCCGTTCCTGCTGGGGGGCGTCTTCGGTGTGATCGGCGTCTGGCTGCGCCGCTGGCTGAGCGAAACGCCGATCTTCATGGCCCTGCAAGCCGATCGCGAAGGCGCTGCGGAACTGCCGTTGCGCACGGTCCTGCGCGACCACCGCCAGGCCTTGCTGCCCGCCGCCATCCTGACCTGCGTGCTGACCTCTGCCGTGGTGGTGTTCGTGGTCATCACCCCGACCGTGATGCAGAAAAGCTTCGGCATGACGCCCAGCCACACCTTCGCCCTGAGCAGCCTGGGCATCGTCTTCCTGAATATCGGCTGCGTCCTGGCCGGCCTCATCGTCGACCGCATCGGCGCCTGGCGCACCGTCATGCTCTACAGTCTGCTGCTGCCCCTGGGCATTGCCGTGCTCTACGCCAGCCTGATCAGCGGCAGCGCCTGGCTGGGCCTGGCCTACGCCGTGGCCGGCCTGGGTTGCGGCGTGGTCGGCGCGGTGCCATCGGTGATGGTCAGCCTGTTCCCGCCGAAGATCCGCGTGTCGGGCATCTCGCTCACCTACAACATCGCCTATGCGCTATGGGCCAGCATGACACCGTTGATGCTGATCGCCCTGGTGCCGTGGAGCCCGTGGGTGTGCGTGGGGTATTGCGTGGTGATGGGGGCGGTGGGCGTGGCTGCGGCGGCGTATTTCCCGGGGCGCCATGGCAGAGCTGCGCAGCCGTCATTGGTCTGTGAATCCTAGCCCGGCTGGCTTAACCTCAAGTGCCGGTGGCGATCTCCGAGACCGCCACCTATTGGATCGACACGTTCAACGTTGAAGTCGAAGGTAAAAACGAACGCTTTCTGCCCGACGAAAAAGTCCGCGACCGGTTGCACACTGACTTGATCGTCCGCCTAGGCATGGCAGGTGCCCTGACGAACAGAGGCAACTCCGATGTCGAAGACTATTACACCGGCCAGTTGAGCCGCTTCATCGCCGATGATCTGCGGGGCATTCCGTCCCGCTAGCCATGCCTGCTGCAGCGTGCGGGCGATGGCTCCAATCGCGGTAACGGCCTGGCCACTTCGGGGAGGCCAGGCCTGTCTTGCGGCGCTTCAAAAGAATTTTTTGGTCGTTAACCCGAACCCCGTGCGCCCTGCGTCTGACTCTGTGAACGGATCATTCATTCACGAGGTTCAGCCCATGTCCCGTCCATCTCCCTTTATGCGTCCTGCTGCCCAGGGCTTCGCCGTGACCTTGCTGGTGGCGTTGGCCGGTTGTGGGTTGTCTTCGTCCCGGGAGGTCGCCAAGCCGGCCGAACCCGTGCCTGTGGCGCCCAGCGTTGCACCGCAAGGCGAGGTCGCCTATGTTCGCGAGCCCATGGCCAAGCGCATGGCCGTTCCGGCATCGATGCCCGCCCCCACGGTGGCGAACGACACCCTCGCCGGCGATTACCGCACCGAGCCACGGGAGCAGTACGAAAAACTGCCGGACAACCCGATCCACAGCGTCGCCGAAACGCCGGTCTCGACCTTCAGCGTGGATGTCGATACCGGCAGCTATGCCAATGTGCGACGGTTCCTCAACCAAGGTAGCCTGCCGCCCGAAGGGGCTGTGCGATTGGAGGAAATGGTCAACTACTTCCCTTACGCCTACGCCCTGCCCAGCGATGGTTCACCTTTTGGCGTGACCACCGAGGTCGCCCCCTCTCCGTGGAATCCCCACACCCGCCTGCTGCGCATCGGCATCAAGGCCAGCGACCGCGCTGTGGCGGACCTGGCGCCGGCCAACCTGGTCTTCCTGGTGGACGTTTCCGGCTCCATGGACCGTCGCGAAGGCCTGCCGCTGGTCAAGAGCACGCTGAAACTGCTGGTAGACCAATTGCGCGATCAGGACCGGGTGTCCCTGGTGGTCTATGCCGGTGAATCCCGGGTGGTGCTCAAGCCCACCTCGGGTCGCGACAAGGCGGCAATCCGCAACGCCATCGACCAACTCGATGCCGGTGGTTCCACCGCTGGGGCCTCGGGCATCGAATTGGCCTATCAGATGGCGCGCGAGAGCTTCATCGACAAAGGCATCAACCGCATCCTGCTGGCCACGGATGGCGACTTCAACGTTGGCGTCAGTGATTTCGACAGCCTCAAGCAGATGGCGGTGGACCAGCGTAAAAGCGGCGTCTCCCTGACGACACTGGGCTTCGGTGTGGATAACTACAACGAACACCTGATGGAGCAATTGGCCGACGCCGGTGATGGTAACTACGCCTACATCGACAACCTGCTCGAAGCGCGCAAGGTCCTGGTGGACCAGCTCAGTTCCACCCTGGCGGTGGTCGCCCGGGACGTGAAGTTGCAGGTGGAGTTCAACCCCGCCCAGGTCAGTGAGTATCGACTGCTGGGCTATGAGAACCGCGCGTTGAAGCGTGAGGATTTCAACAACGACAAGGTCGACGCAGGCGAGATCGGCGCCGGCCATACGGTGACGGCATTGTATGAAATCGTGCCGAAGGGCGAGCCGGGCTGGTTGGAACCGCTGCGCTATGCAAGCACGCCCAAGTCGCAGAGCACCTCAGGCGAATTGGCGATGTTGCGCGTACGCTACAAGCCGGCCGAGGGCGGAAGCAGTCGACTGATCGAACATCCCATTGCCAGCGTGCAGAACGACCGCAAGCCCAGCGATGACCTGCGCTTCTCGGCCGCTGTTGCCGCCTTCGCCCAACAGCTCAAGGGCGATGGACGCTACACTGGGACGATGACCTTGAAGGACACTGCGCAATTGGCGCGCTCGGCCCGTGGTGATGATCCGTTTGGGCTGCGCTCGGAGTTTGTGCAGTTGGTGGAACTGGCCCAGAGCCTTGAGCCTGCGGCCAAGCGCTGAGCCTGACTGCAACGAGGATCAAATGTGGGACCGAGCTTGCTCGCGATAGCAGTAGCCCGATCATGTTCATCATTGACTGATCCGACGCCATCGCGAGCAAGCTCGCTCCCACAGGGCTCCCTTGTTGTCTGCCAGGATTGTGTTGCAATGACCGGAAAGGAGTTCGCCCCCCACATGCCCGCTGCGCTTGATTCTCCCAGCGACGAATCGCTGCTGGCCCGCTACCGCAATGGCGACGGGGCTTCTTTCGAAGTCCTGTACGCCCGTCATCGGCAAGGGCTTTACCGTTTCCTGCTGTCCTTGAGCAACAAAGCCGAGCTGGCCGAGGAGGTTTTCCAGGACACCTGGCTCAGCCTGATTCGCAGCACCACCCAGCCACAAGGCCGGGCGAGTTTTCGTACCTGGTTGTTCCAGATCGCCCGCAACCGCTTGATCGACCAGTGGCGCAAACACGGTGTCCACAACCCGTTGCACGACAGTTATGACGAGCAACTGCACGTCCAGCCCGACGACACCGGCAGCCCCGAGCGACAGCTGAGCCTGAGCCGCGACCAGGCGCGTCTCGACGCCGCGTTGCAGGCCTTGCCCGAGGATCAGCGAGAGGTCTTCCTGCTGCGCCTGCATGGCGACCTGGAGCTGCCACAGATTGCCGCCCTGACCGGCGCCCCGCTGGAAACGGTCAAAAGCCGCTTGCGTTACGCCCAGCAGAAATTGCAGCGACTGCTGGCCGAGGAGGTACCCGCATGATCGACCCCAAGCACACCCCGGATCCCAACGACGAAGTGCTGATCGAGCATTTCCGCCAACACACCAGCGGCGAGCCGCCGGCTTCCCTGGACACCTTCATCCTGGCCACCGCCCGTCGCGAAGCACCGACGCCCACGCCAAGCCTGTGGCAACGCTGGCTGCAAGCCTGCCAACGGCCACGCTGGCAAATGGCATTCGCCACGGTCGCCGGTGTGGCGCTGTTGATCGGCCTGGTAGTGCGCTCACCCGTGCCCCACGAGGAGCTGGCCTCACCCGCCTCGATGGAGTTTTCCGCCGATCGGCAAGCGCCTGCCGTTGCCGCCGCACCACCACCGGCCATGCCCGCCCCGGCCACCCCCATGGCGCCCCAGGGCGAACTGGCCCGGGCCCCGGCAAGCCCGGTGCAATCCTTGGCGGAAAAGCCCGCGGCGAAAATGAGCAAACCCGCGCCGGCAGCATTGCCATCGCTGGAGCAAGGCCTGATGGAGATCCTGCGCTTGCGCGAGGCGGGTGAGAGCAAGGCCGCTGATGAGAAACTGCTGGCGTTGCAAAAACGCTTTCCCGAGGAAGACCTGCCGGCGCGGTTGGAGGCGTTGCGCAAGCGTTGAGTGAGATCGGCGCCCACAAAAAAGCCCCAGGTCTTGCGACCTGGGGCTTTTGATTCTGAAGATGGTGCACCAGGCGGGATTCGAACCCACGACCCCTGCCTTCGGAGGGCAGTACTCTATCCAGCTGAGCTACTGGTGCGACGCGGGCGCCATGATACTCATATGCATGGCGGGCGTCCATGCTGCTGAATCGCCTGCGTTTTTGGGCAGCTCGCCGGGTGTTGGCTACGCTGATCAGAAAAAGCGGGCAAATTCGGTTTTTTCGTTCTTTTTTTCGAACAGGCTATTGTCCTTCACCCCCATCGGCCCTAGGATTCGTTTGAGATTTCAAACGCTCTTGTCTGGGTGCTGAACCGCACGTCTGTGCTTATGTGCGTTATTTCTGTGCTTCAGCCCGGTGAATGATTTCCCTGACGGCAGCCCCCGAGGCGCCTTTCTACAAATCAAATTCGCTCCGCGTGCGCGCGGTGCTGTTAAGGAAAGCCGACATGCAGCTTAAAGACACCCAGTTGTTCCGCCAGCAAGCCTTTATCGATGGCGCTTGGGTCGATGCGGACAATGGTCAGACGATCAAGGTCACCAACCCGGCCACGGGCGAAGTGTTGGGCACCGTGCCGAAGATGGGCGCGGCCGAAACCCGCCGGGCGATTGAAGCCGCCGACAAGGCACTGCCGGCCTGGCGTGCACTGACCGCCAAGGAGCGCGCCAACAAGCTGCGCCGCTGGTACGAATTGCTGATCGAAAACCAGGACGACCTCGGTCGCCTGATGACCCTGGAACAAGGCAAACCGCTGGCCGAGGCCAAGGGCGAGATCGTCTATGCCGCCTCGTTCATCGAATGGTTCGCCGAGGAAGCCAAGCGCATCTACGGTGACGTGATTCCCGGCCACCAGCCCGACAAGCGTCTGATCGTGATCAAGCAGCCGATCGGCGTGACCGCGGCCATTACCCCGTGGAACTTCCCCGCCGCGATGATCACCCGCAAGGCCGGTCCGGCCCTGGCCGCCGGCTGCACCATGGTCATCAAGCCGGCTTCGCAAACCCCGTTCTCGGCCCTGGCCCTGGTGGAACTGGCGCACCGTGCCGGCATTCCGCAAGGCGTGTTGAGCGTGGTCACCGGCAGCGCCGGCGACATCGGCGGCGAGCTGACCAGCAACCCGATCGTGCGCAAGCTGTCCTTCACCGGCTCGACCGAGATCGGTCGCCAGCTGATGGCCGAATGTGCCAAGGACATCAAGAAAGTTTCCCTGGAACTGGGCGGCAACGCGCCGTTCATCGTGTTCGACGACGCGGACCTGGATAAGGCCGTCGAAGGCGCGATCATTTCCAAATACCGCAACAACGGCCAGACCTGCGTCTGCGCCAACCGCCTGTACATCCAGGATTCGGTGTACGACGCGTTCGCCGAGAAACTGAAAGTGGCGGTGGCCAAGCTCAAGATCGGCAACGGTCTGGACGAGGGCACCACCACAGGTCCCTTGATCGATGAGAAAGCGGTCGCCAAGGTGCAAGAGCACATTGCCGATGCGGTCAGCAAAGGCGCGACCGTGCTGTCGGGCGGCAAGGCGATGGAAGGCAACTTCTTCGAGCCGACCATCCTGACCAACGTGCCGAAGAACGCCGCTGTGGCGAAGGAAGAAACCTTCGGCCCGCTGGCACCGCTGTTCCGCTTCAAAGACGAAGCCGAAGTGATCGCGATGTCCAACGACACCGAGTTCGGCCTGGCTTCGTACTTCTATGCCCGCGACCTGGGCCGTGTGTTCCGTGTGGCTGAAGCCCTGGAATACGGCATGGTCGGCGTCAACACCGGGTTGATTTCCAACGAAGTCGCGCCGTTCGGCGGCATCAAGGCCTCGGGCCTGGGCCGTGAAGGCTCCAAGTACGGCATCGAGGACTACCTGGAAATCAAATACCTCTGCCTGGGTATCTGATCCGCTTCAAGCGCAAAGGGCACGAGAGCGCTGTCCCTTTGCGCGTTTCACCCGTTCTGTTTCCTGTGGCCGGAACGCTGCGGCAGTCGATCATCGCATGCTGTCGCCGTTGTCTCCCCGCCATGTATTCCTTGAACTACGCCGACCGATGAGCGGCGAATGAGGACATTTTAATGAGCAAGACCAACGCAGACCTGATGGCCCGCCGCACCGCCGCTGTTCCACGCGGCGTCGGCCAGATTCACCCGATCTTTGCCGAGTCGGCGAAGAACGCCACGGTGACCGACGTTGAAGGTCGTGAATTCATCGACTTCGCTGGCGGTATCGCCGTGCTGAACACCGGTCACGTGCACCCGAAAATCATCGCCGCCGTGACCGCGCAGTTGAACAAGTTGACCCACACCTGCTTCCAGGTCCTGGCCTACGAGCCGTACGTGGAACTGTGCGAAAAAATCAACGCCAAGGTCCCGGGTGATTTCGCCAAGAAAACCCTGCTGGTCACCACCGGTTCCGAAGCGGTGGAAAACGCCGTGAAAATCGCCCGTGCCGCCACGGGTCGTGCCGGTGTGATCGCTTTCACCGGCGCGTACCACGGTCGCACCATGATGACCCTGGGCCTGACCGGTAAAGTCGTACCGTACTCGGCTGGCATGGGCCTGATGCCCGGCGGTATCTTCCGTGCGCTGTACCCGAACGAGCTGCACGGCGTGAGCATCGACGATTCCATCGCCAGCATCGAGCGCATCTTCAAGAACGACGCCGAGCCCCGTGACATCGCCGCCATCATCATCGAGCCGGTGCAGGGCGAGGGTGGTTTCTACGTTGCGCCCAAGGCATTCATGCAGCGCCTGCGCGCCCTGTGCGACCAGCACGGCATCCTGCTGATCGCTGACGAAGTGCAGACCGGTGCCGGCCGTACCGGCACCTTCTTCGCCATGGAACAGATGGGCGTTGCCGCCGACCTGACCACCTTCGCCAAATCCATCGCTGGCGGCTTCCCGTTGGCCGGTGTGTGCGGCAAGGCCGAGTACATGGATGCCATCGCCCCAGGTGGCCTGGGCGGCACCTACGCCGGTAGCCCGATCGCTTGCGCGGCGGCGCTGGCGGTGATGGACGTGTTTGAAGAAGAACACCTGCTGGATCGCTGCAAGGCTGTGGGCGAGCGTCTGGTCACGGGCCTCAAGGCCATCCAGAAAAAGTATCCGGTCATCGGTGAGGTACGTGCCCTGGGCGCGATGATCGCCGTGGAACTGTTCGAAAACGGCGACACCCACAAGCCGAACGCAGCGGCAGTGGCCCAGGTGGTGGCCAAGGCACGTGACAAGGGCCTGATCCTGCTGTCCTGCGGCACCTACGGCAACGTTCTGCGGGTGCTGGTGCCGCTGACCTCGCCGGACGAGCAACTGGACAAAGGCCTGGCGATCATCGAAGAGTGCTTCTCCGAGCTCTGATCCGGCGAACGCCGACTGTGCACTGATCCACAAAAAAACCCGCTTCGGCGGGTTTTTTCATATCCGCGGGCATATCCCGCAGGTTTGAGCTGTCTGGAACGGCCTTCATTGTCTAAGGTGCATGTATGGCAAGGGAGCGATGTTGCATGACTGCTGTGGTTTTACCCGCTGTACCCCGTGTGTTGATCGCCGAGGCCGACCCGGCGTCCCGGGAGATGCTTGAGCAAGTGCTGTCGGGCGTGCGCTGCGATGCCCGAGTGGACACCTGCGGCGAGGGGCAACAGGCCCTGGATTTGCTGGCGCATAACGCGTACGACCTGGTCATCGCCGATTGGGAGCTGCCGGGTGTCGATGGCCTGACGATCCTGCGTGGTCTTCGTCAACAGCATCGAGCTACGCCGTTACCGTTCATTCTGATGAGTCGGCGTAACGACAGCGCCAGTGTGCGTGAGGTCGTTCCACTGGCGCCGACGGCGTATTTGACCAAGCCGTTGAACCGGGAAAGCCTGACCCTGCGTTTGCAAGGGTTGCTGTTGAGTGGCACTGAAGAAACCGTCGGCGATGTGCCAGTCCCCGGCCCGGGGCTGACCCTGGTAGCCTTTCTGGAACGACGGCGTGATCTGTCCGAAGGCGCACCGCTGATGACCGATGTGCAGGTGGCGGTCAAGCGCTGCCTCAACCCCACGGGCCTGGATCTGAAACTGCTGGAAGAAGAGATCCGCACCGACCCGCAAATCACTGGGGTGCTGATTGCGGCGGCCAATAGCGCTGCCCAGCATCAGGGTGGCGGTCCGGTGCAGACGGTGGCCCAGGCGCTGCACCAGCTCGGCACCGGGCAGAGCATGAACCTGATCCTCGGCCTGACCCTCAAGCGCTGCGCCCGGCTCACCGTTCCCTGTCTGGCGGACTATGCCAAGCGCTACTGGGAATTGTCGCTACACACCGCCGAGTACGCCCGGATCCTGGCACGGTTGCTGGATCTGGAACAGGAGCGTTGTTACTGCGCGGGGCTGTTGCATCGCCTGGGCGATCTGGCGCTGCTGCGTTGCCTGGAGGAATGGACGCAGGCGGGGGGCGAACTGGATGAGTTGGAGGAAGTCGGGAACGCCCTCGATCAATACGGCGCCGGCTTCGGCTCGGCGCTGCGCACTCGCTGGCGCCTGCCGCTGGAGTTGCGTGAGTTGATCGCGGCGGCCTATAGCCTGGGTGGCGGGGTCTATTCCCGCGAGGCGCTGGTGATGAACATGGCGGCGCAGATGGCCCATCTGACCGAGCATGAAGGGCTTGAGGAACTGGCCCGGGGGCGCACGGCGCGGTTGCTGAAGATCGGGTTGCCGGAACTGATGCGGTTGCGCCGCAAGTAGCACCGCCACCTGACCCTGTGGGAGCGAGCTTGCTCGCGATGGCGGCATGACGGTCACTCCATCAGTGAATGTCAGGCCCTCATCGCGAGCAAGCTCGCTCCCACAGGATCCACTGCATGACTGGGTTCAACTGTACTGCGATTGGCGTCAAGCCGCGATGATGCGGTTCTTCCCCCTGCGCTTGGCTTCGTACATGGCCGCGTCGGCGCGGGAGAACAGGCTGTCGAGGGACGGGTCTTCGGGGGTAATGGCGGTCAGGCCCTGGCTGACAGTAATGCCGAAGGTCTGTTCGCCGCAGCGGAACATCAGGCGCTGGATTTCCCGCTGCAACCGCTCGGCCACTTGCAATGCCATGTCGGGGGGGCAGCCAGGGAACACCGCAGCGAACTCTTCGCCACCGATCCGCCCGAACAGGTCGCCGCGTCGGAGCACGGACCGGCCGCTTTCGGCGATCTTCTGCAACACGGTATCGCCTTCCTGATGACCGTAGGTGTCGTTGATCACCTTGAAGTCATCGATGTCCAGCAACAGGAACGCCATGGGCGTCCCTTGTAGCCGCGCCTGCTCGAACTCTCGGTGGGCGCATTCGAAAAAGTGCCGGCGATTGCTGCTCTGGGTCAGCACATCGGTGGTTGCCAATCGCTGCAGCTCACTTTCCAAGAGCTTCTTTTCGGTGATGTCCTCGGCGATGCCGACCACGATCACCGGTTGCCCTGGCTCGGCCTGGCGGTTGATGAAGCATTTGTCGCTCAGCCAGCGAACCTGGCCATCGCCGGCGATGATGCGGTATTCACGGTCTTCGACGGCCCCCTTGACCAGGACTTCGGCCAGGCTGCGTTCGGCGTACTCCAGGTCGTCGGGATAAATTGCGTCGCGCCATTCGTTGTAGTCAGCCAGGACCAGGCCGGCGGGGCGGCCGAAGATCCGTTCGTAAGCGGGGCTGACATACAGCACTTGCCGGGTTTCCCAGTTGAACGCCCACAACACGGCATTGACGCTGACCAGCAGCGAGCTGAACAGTTGCTCACGTTCGCTCAGGCGCGCCACTTCGCCTTGGGCGTGCATCAGCGCCATGAGCGTCTGGGCCGCCTCGGGCCAATGAGGTAGGGCGTAATCCTGTAGGTTCTTGTCGACCATCGGCACAAATCTCAAAGAACGTGCACTGCTGTTGTTTTGCACGCACTTTTCTCCAAATCCCGCCTGGATGGCGAAGTGCTCTTTGAGATAGGGGATTCGGGACGAAGTTCCTTTTCAGGCGACGAAGGGCGGGGCGGTGATACAAGTAGGAGCTGCCGCAGGCTGCGATCTTTTGATCTTGAGCTTTTGCTTTGGACTCAATGGGCAGGGGAAAGATCGCAGCCTCGTTGCACTCGTCAGCTCCTACGGCCCGGCCCGGCGGGATAATTTCTCATCACAGGGGCGCGTTGGAAAGAAAAGCCCCACCTGATGGCAGGGCTGGTCGGTGTCAGGCCGTGGCAGGCCGTAGCGAGTAGGTCTTGAGCTGATCGGCGAAGTCCCGCAGGGACTGGATGCCGCTGGCCTCGGCTTCGTGGACCCATTCCTTGATGGCCGCGAGCATGTCATGGCCGTTGCTGCTGGTCTTGACCCAGATCTGCTGCAAGGCCAGGCGTTTCTCGTAGATGACCTTCAGTGCCTGGCTGTGTTCGAGCATGTTCTGGATTCGCACGTGGTGACGGTCATCCAGCAGGCTGGTTTCCCGCGACAGCAGCCGTTTGGCCCGGTGGAACTGGTGACGCACCGAGTGATCGACCTTTTCCAGTTCCTGCTTGACCAGCGGCGCGATGACCAGCCGGCGGTACTGCGCCATGATCTGGAAGCGGTTGTTGAGGATCGCCATGGCCGTGTCCATGTCCAGGTGGCCCTTGCCTTCGACCCGGTGGGCGATCGGCGCAACGCGCTGGACCTTGGCCAGGCGCAGGAAACTGAACACCCGGATCCAGGCCCAGCCCAGGTCGAACTCCCATTTGCGTACCGACAGCTTGGCCGAGTTGGGGTAGGTGTGGTGGTTGTTGTGCAGTTCTTCGCCGCCGATCAGGATGCCCCAGGGCACCAGGTTGGTCGCCGCGTCGCGGCATTCGAAGTTGCGGTAGCCCACGGCATGGCCCAGGCCGTTGACCACGCCAGCGGCCCAGACGGGAATCCACATCATCTGGATGGCCCAGATGGTGATGCCGATGGTGCCGAACAGCAGCAGGTCGATGACGCCCATGATCGCCACGCCCAGCAGCGGGAAGCGGCTGTAGAGGTTGCGCTCGATCCAGTCGTCGGGGCAGTTCTTGCCGTAGATGCGCAGGGTTTCCGGGTTTTCCGCTTCGGCGCGATACAGCTCGGCGCCTTTGCGCAGCACGGTGGACAAGCCCTTGATGACCGGACTGTGAGGGTCATCCTCGGTTTCGCACTTGGCGTGATGCTTGCGGTGGATGGCGGTCCACTCGCGGGTGTTCTGCGCCGTGGTCAGCCACAGCCAGAAACGGAAGAAATGTTTGAGACCTGCGTTGAGCTCCAGAGAGCGATGTGCCGAATAACGGTGCAGATAGACCGTGACGGCAATGATCGTGACGTGGGTCATCAGCAGGGTGACTGCCACCAGTGACCAGGCCGACAAGCCAAGAAAACCTTCGTACCACATAGGCTGTAGGGCCCTCGATAAAGATAGAAACCGCCGTTGCATTATCACCAGCCCCACGGATAAAACCAGTCGGCCTTTCAGATAAGAGTGGCTGAATGTTTCTTCCTCTATAATCCACCTCTTTGTAAGGACATGGATGGCCGAATGCCTGCCTATCAACTCAGTGCCATGCGCGTAGCGCTGCTTTACCTCGTACTGTCAGTCGTCTGGCTGCAGCTGATTGGTTATTTATTGAGCAGTTTCTTCGATCAATTCGCTGACAGGCAGCGCTGGCTCCTGATCAACGGGTATGCCTGGATCCTGTTCAGCGCCGGGCTGATCTTCCTGGCCCGGGCGCGGATCTCGCGGTTTTTCGCCAAGGGCGAGCACGGTGCCGATCGCGAGCGCCTGCGCCAGGCCGCCGCCGTCTTCGATTGCACCCGCGAAGGGGTGTTGGTGACCGACCGCAACGGCCTGATCGTGCATGTGAACCGGGCTTTCATGGCGATCACCGGTTATGCCCGGGACGAAGTGCTGGGCCAGCGACCCAATCTGTTCAAGTCCGGTCGCCATGGGCCGGATTTCTACCGCGACATGTTTGGCGCCCTGGTCAGCCTGGGCGAGTGGAGCGGCGAGATCTGGAATCGGCGTAAAAGTGGTGAAATCTACCCGCAATGGCAGACGATCCGCGTCATTCACGATGACAACGGCCAAGTCAGCCATTATGTCGCGGTGTTTTCGGACATCAGCGCCATCAAGGATTCCGAGCACGAACTGGCCTATCTGGCCCATCACGACCCGCTGACAGGCTTGCCCAACCGCCTGCTGTTTTCCGATCGCACCGAGCAGGCCCTGGCGTCGGCGCAGTTGCACAAGCGTGGCTGTGCCCTGTTGCTGGTGGACCTGGATCACTTCAAGAACATCAATGACAGCCTCGGCCACAATGTCGGCGACGAGTTGCTCAAGGGCGTGGCCGAGCGATTTCGCGGGCTGTTTGCCCCGGGCGTGACCCTGGCCCGGCTGGGGGGCGACGAGTTTGCGGTGCTGGTGGAAAACTGTTCCCAGCCTGGCCAGGCCGCGGCGTTGGCCCGGCGCATCCTCGACGCCTTGAAAGAACCGCTGCGGTTCGATGAGCACGCGTTGTTCATCAACGCCAGCATCGGCATCAGCCTGTTTCCCGGCGATGCCCTGAACGCCGGGCAGTTGTTGCGCAATGCCGATTCGGCGTTGTTCAAGGCCAAGAGCGCCGGACGCGACGGCTACGCCCTGTATACCGAAGAACTCACCGCCCATGCGCAGCAACGGGTCGAAATTGCCTTCGAACTGCGTCGCGCGCTGCAGCAGCAGGAGTTGCGAGTTCATTACCAGCCAGTACACGACCTGGCGAGCAGCCGTCTGATCGGTGTCGAGGCGCTGGTGCGCTGGGAGCATCCCACGCGGGGGCTGGTGTCGCCGGCCGAGTTCATTCCCATCGCCGAGCGTACCGGCCTGATTGCTCAGGTCGATGCCTGGGTCATGGACCAGGCCTGTCGGCAGATGTGCCGGTGGCAGCAGGCCGGCGTGGCGTTGTCGTTCGTCGCTGTCAACGTCTCGAGTCGGTTGTTTGCCCATCGCGAGTTGTACGAGCAGGTTGCCCAGGTGTTGCACGACACGGGCCTGGATCCGGCCTGCCTGGAACTGGAAGTGACGGAAAGCGCGGTGATGGAAGACCCGGAGGTGGCGCTGGAGCAGATGCACCGCCTGCGGGAGTTGGGCGTGCGCCTGGCCATCGACGATTTCGGTACGGGCTACTCGTCGCTGCTGCGGCTCAAACGCTTGCCGGTGCAGAAGCTCAAGATCGACCAGGGCTTTGTCGCGGGGTTGCCATGGGATGAGGATGACGCGGCGATCGTCCGGGTGATCATCGCCCTGGCCCACAGCATGGGCATGCAAGTGCATGTCGAGGGCATTGAACAGCGCGAACAGGCGGCCTTTTTGCTTGGACAGGCGTGTGAGCTGGGGCAGGGCTACTGGTTTGGCCGGCCGGTGGCGGCGGCGCAGTTGGATTGGGATTGCGCGCCGGTCATTGTTTGATCATCGGTGGCATTGATGTTGACTGATACGCCGCTATCGCGAGCGAGCTCGCTCCCACAGTTGTTTTGTGTTGCCTTTGATAGGCGCGCTAACCCGCGCCGCAGGGCAGTGAAAGCCCAATAACATTTTAGTTATATAAAAATTCTTAAATAGTCTTTTTAAGAATATCCGCACTTATCTAGTATTGCTCCCACGCCGCAAGCAGTGCCGCCCACTGCCAGGCATTCATTCAAAGGAGCAGCAGCATGAGCGCATCTCTACGTAGCGTTGACGGCCAGGACGAAGCAACCATCTTGCGCGAGATCCAGAGCGCGTTGCGCGATCTACGCTTTGGGGCAGTGGAAATCACCGTGCACAACGCCCAGGTGGTCCAGATCGAACGCAAGGAAAAGTTCCGGCTGCAGCAACCGAGCCATAAACCGTCTTGAAAACCAAAAGATCGCAGCCTTCGGCAGCTCCTACGGGGGGCTAGGTGTAGGCGCTGCCGAAGACTGCGATCTTTTTCCACAAGCCTAACGAATTTCCAGAAGCCATAAGAAAACCAGAATTCCAGGAGCTTTCACCATGTCGTCCATTCGTCGTTATGCCCTGGCCGCGCTGGCCAGTGCTGTTTTTGCAGGTTCCGCCGTCGCCAAGGATTACGAGCTGCTCAACGTGTCCTACGACCCGACGCGCGAGCTTTACCAGGATTACAACGCCGAATTCGTCAATTTCTGGAAGAAAGCGCATCCGGACGACAGCGTGAAGATCCAGCAGTCCCACGGTGGTTCGGGCAAGCAAGGCCGGGCGGTGATCGACGGTCTGCGGGCCGACGTGGTGACCCTGGCCCTGGCCGGCGACATCGATGAAATCGCCAAGCTGGGCAAGTCCCTGCCAGCGGACTGGCAGACACGCCTGCCGGATGCCAGCACGCCTTACACGTCCACCATCGTGTTTCTGGTGCGCAAGGGCAACCCCAAGGGCATCAAGGATTGGGGCGACCTGATCAAGAACGACGTGTCGGTCATCACCCCGAACCCGAAGACCTCCGGCGGTGCGCGCTGGAACTTCCTCGCCGCCTGGGCCTACGGCCTGAAGGCCAATGGGGGTGACGAAGCCAAGGCCAAGGAATACGTGCAGGCATTGTTCAAGCACGTGCCGATCCTTGATACCGGTGCCCGTGGCTCGACCATTACCTTCGTCAACAACGGTCAGGGCGACGTGTTGCTGGCCTGGGAAAACGAGGCCTTCCTGGCGCTCAAGGAAGACGGTGGCGCCGACAAGTTCGACATCGTCGTGCCGTCGCTGTCGATCCTCGCCGAGCCGCCGGTGGCGGTGGTGGACAAGAACGCCGAGAAAAAGGGCAATGCCGAGATCGCCGAGGCGTACCTCAAGCACCTATACAGCCCGGCCGGCCAGGAAATCGCCGCGAAAAACTACTATCGCCCGCGTGACAAGGACGTGGCCGCCAAGTACGCCCGGCAATTTCCAAAGGTGGAGCTGGTGACCATCGACAAGGACTTCGGCGGCTGGAAAACTGCCCAACCGAAATTCTTCAACGATGGCGGCGTGTTCGACCAGATCTATCAGGCGCAGTAAGCTGCGGCTTGTCTTAGTGTCTGCCAGTTAAGCCACAAACCTGTGGGAGCGAGCTTGCTCGCGATGGCGTCGGTTCAGTTTGCATTGATGTTGACTGATGCACCGCTATCGCGAGCAAGCTCGCTCCCACAGTAAACCAAGGACTTCTATGTCGCGTCGCATATCCCCCGTCATACCCGGCTTCGGGCTGACGCTGGGCTACACCCTGGTGTACCTCAGTCTGATTGTGCTCATACCCCTGGCGGCGATGTTCGTGCATGCCGCCCAACTCACCTGGGAACAGTTCTGGGCGATCATCTCGGCGCCGCGGGTGCTGGCGGCCTTGAAACTCAGTTTCGGTACCGCGCTGTACGCCGCGGTCATCAACGGCGTGATCGGCACGCTGCTGGCCTGGGTGCTGGTGCGCTACACCTTCCCCGGCCGCAAGATCATCGACGCGATGATCGACTTGCCGTTCGCCCTGCCCACCGCCGTGGCCGGTATTGCCTTGACGGCGTTGTACGCGCCGACCGGCCTGGTGGGCCAGTTCGCCACCGACCTGGGCTTCAAGATCGCCTACACCCCGTTGGGCATCACCCTGGCGCTGACCTTCGTGACGTTGCCGTTCGTGGTGCGCACGGTGCAGCCGGTGCTGGCCGATATTCCCCGTGAAGTGGAAGAAGCCGCCGCCTGCCTGGGTGCCAAGCCGTGGCAGGTGTTCCGCCACATCCTGGTGCCGGCGTTGTTGCCGGCCTGGTTGACCGGCTTCGCCCTGGCCTTTGCCCGTGGCGTGGGCGAGTACGGTTCGGTGATTTTCATCGCCGGCAACATGCCGATGAAAACCGAGATCCTGCCGCTGTTGATCATGGTCAAGCTCGACCAATACGACTACACCGGCGCCACCTCCATCGGCGTGCTGATGCTGGTGGTTTCCTTCGTCCTATTGCTGCTGATCAACCTGCTGCAGCGGCGCATCGAAACCCCATAAGGAGGCGCGAACATGTCCCAATCGTCTATTTCCGCAGCCTCCACCAATGCCGCCCGTCGCGGCAGTGCGACGTCGCGGCGCGTGCTGATCGGCCTCGGCTGGCTGATTTTCGCGCTGTTTTTGTTGTTGCCGCTGTTCATCGTGGTGTCCCAGGGCCTGAAGCTCGGGTTGGGGGCGTTCTTCACCGCGATCTTCGAACCCGACGCGCTGTCGGCGTTGAAGCTCACGGTGATCGCCGTGCTGATCTCGGTGCCGCTGAACCTGGTGTTCGGCGTCAGTGCCGCGTGGTGCGTGAGCAAGTATTCGTTCCGTGGCAAGAGCATGCTGGTGACGCTGATCGACCTGCCGTTCTCGGTGTCGCCGGTGATCGCGGGCCTGGTCTACGTGTTGATGTTCGGCGCCCAGGGCCTGTTCGGGCCGTGGCTGTCGGATCACGACATCCAGATCGTGTTCGCGCTGCCGGGCATCGTCCTGGCGACCATCTTCGTCACGGTGCCGTTCGTGGCCCGTGAGCTGATCCCGCTGATGCAGGAACAAGGCACCCAGGAAGAAGAGGCCGCGCGCCTGCTGGGCGCCAATGGCTGGCAGATGTTCTGGCATGTCACCGTGCCGAACATCAAGTGGGGCCTGATCTATGGCGTGGTGCTGTGTACCGCCCGGGCCATGGGCGAGTTCGGCGCGGTGTCGGTGGTGTCCGGGCATATTCGCGGGGTGACCAACACCCTGCCGCTGCACGTCGAGATCCTCTACAACGAATACAACCACGTGGCCGCGTTCGCTGTGGCGAGCCTGTTGCTGATCCTGGCGCTCTTCATCCTGCTGCTCAAGCAGTGGAGCGAAAACCGAATCAACCGCCTGCGCGCCAGCGCCGCGGAGGAATAAGTCATGTCGATCGAAGTCCGTAACGTCAGCAAGAATTTCAACGCCTTCAGGGCCCTGGACGAGATCAGCCTGGACATCCAGAGCGGTGAGCTGGTGGCGCTGCTCGGCCCGTCGGGCTGTGGCAAGACCACCTTGCTGCGAATCATCGCGGGTCTTGAAACGCCGGACCAAGGCAGCATCGTGTTCCACGGCGAGGACGTGTCCGGCCACGACGTACGAGATCGCAACGTCGGTTTCGTGTTCCAGCACTACGCCTTGTTCCGCCACATGACGGTGTTCGACAACGTCGCCTTCGGCCTGCGCATGAAGCCCAAGAACCAGCGCCCGAACGAAAGCCAGATCGCGACCAAGGTCCACGAACTGCTGAACATGGTGCAACTGGACTGGCTCGCCGACCGCTACCCGGAGCAGCTGTCCGGCGGCCAGCGTCAGCGGATCGCCCTGGCCCGCGCCCTGGCTGTGGAACCCAAGGTACTGTTGCTGGACGAACCGTTCGGCGCCCTCGACGCCAAGGTCCGCAAGGAACTGCGTCGCTGGCTGGCGCGCCTGCACGAGGACATCAACCTGACCTCGGTGTTCGTGACCCACGACCAGGAAGAAGCCATGGAAGTCGCCGACCGGATCGTGGTGATGAACAAGGGCGTGATCGAGCAGATCGGCTCGCCGGGCGATGTCTATGAAAACCCGGCCAGTGATTTTGTGTACCACTTCCTCGGCGACTCGAACCGCCTGCACTTGGGGGAGGACCGGCACGTGCTGTTCCGCCCTCACGAAGTCTCGCTGTCGCGCTCGGAGCTGGAAGACCACCACGCCGCCGAAGTGCGCGACATTCGCCCGCTTGGCGCGACCACTCGGGTGACGTTGAAGGTGGAGGGCCAGAGCGAACTGATCGAGGCGGAAGTGGTGAAGGACCATGACAGCCTGGTGGGCCTGGCGAAGGGCGAGACGCTGTTCTTCAAGCCGAAGGTCTGGCAGAAGGTTTCCAACCTCTAAAAGCATCGCGAGCAAGCTCGCTCCCACAGTAGAACTTCAGTGAACACACTATTTGTGTACCTATGGAGATCCATTGTGGGAGCGAGCTTGCTCGCGATGGCGTCCTCACTGCCCCCGATCAAAATCTGAATAACTCTACCCAGCCTTGCTTCGATTGGTTCTACGCTAACGCCTTTTTCCCGCCAAAACCCTACCTAGACTCTGACATGCCAGGAGGCAAGTGAGAGTCCAACGACGGACCGGTGTTATCTCCTGGCGCCCTGATGCCAAGGAGATGAAGTATGAGAATGGAAGTCAGTCGGCATGGCCCGTTTGGCTATGCATTGTTAGGCGTTTTGCTGGTCCCGGCCGCCAGCGCCGCCCCTTCGTTATCGCCGCAGATACCCTTCGATGTCACGGTGACCCAACCGGTTTCACTGCCCAGCCTGCAAGCCGATTTCGATGACCTGTCATGGCAGACCTTCATCGCCCTGAACTGGCCGGCGCTGGACAACGGTCATCCGGATACCGGCACCTCCATTGGCAAGCAGGATGGCGCCACGGTGTGGGAAAGCTGGAAGGAGAGTTACCAGATCTTCCGGGCCAAGGGCCAGGCGCCGCTGCCCTGGAACGCATCGGCGACTCTTCCTGAAGCGTGCAAGTCGCTCAAGCCAGGTCGCCTGCTCCAGCAGATGGGCAAGGTTCCCGATGTGCTGGATGAGTTTATCCAACCCTTCGAGAGCGGCCCGCTGGTGGACCAGAACGGTACCTACACGCGCAACGAAATCGTGGTCAACCAATCGATGTTCGACGGCATCGTCGACAACGGTCTGTACAGCATTGAAGGCCAGCAGAAATTCTTCGCCGCCAACCCGAACAACACCGTGGCGTTCAGCTGTGGTTCCACCCAGACCAAACAGGTCGGCGCGGTGATGGTGAAGGCATCGTGGAAAGTGCTGGGCCCCAACGACAACCGCCAGGATTTCCATACCGTCGATGCACTGGTCTACACCCCGGGCAACAACGACCCGAGCCATGGGCCGATCGTCGCGGAGTCATGCGTGTCCGAGCCGGTCGGGTTGGTGGGGTTGCATATGGTCCATAAGACCGCCAGTGCGGCGCAATGGGTCTGGTCAACCTTTGAACATGTGAAAAACGTGCCGGAAAAAACCACGCCTGTGGCCCAGCGCACGGGGCCTTATCTGTTCTACAACGCGGCCAGCAAAAGTGACATCAACCAGCCGCCGCCACGGCCGTGGAACCCGGCAGTCAAGGCGACACCCTCGCAGATCGTGCGGGAAGTGCCGCTGACCGAAGCCACCAAAACCCTCAATACCACCTATCAAACGCTGTTGCGTACGGTGAACAAGCAGAGTGTCTGGGCGAACTATCAACTGATCAGTACCCAGTGGCCGTCAGACCCGCCCAAGAACTGCCAGGTATCGGCCGCCAACCCGCTGGGCAGCCCTGCGCCGTTGTTCCTGGCCAACGCCACGCTGGAAACCTACATCCAGGGCACCGTGCCCCAGGCGTCCTCCAGTTGCATGGCCTGTCACGGCAACGCGGCCACCCATGTCACCGAGTCTGCGCGCACCAGCTTCGCGGATTTCACCTATTTGCTTGAACGTGCACAGTCCACTGGCGGACAAGGAGTCAACCATGAGCAGTGATCTGGACAATTTCGTAGGCCTGTCTTCGGCCCTGACTGGCATTCCCACGGATCGGCTGGCGCCGACGATCGATCAGGTGGGTCTGCCGCCAACTTTTCTCGCGTTCATCACCCCGCGTATCACCCCTGCTGTACTCAACGCCTTGCTGACTCAGTACGCCACGCTGGCGGCGGACAATGTGCCCCCTGACCAGATCGCCCAAGCGGTGCTGATGGACGGATCGCGCCCGGCTGTCACCCAAGCGGCCCAAGCCGCGCGTTCGATCATGAAGCTGTGGTTGTTGGGCGTCTGGTATCAGCCTTATACCGCCGGTGACTACGCATCGACCGATTCGACGGTGGTGTCCGACCAGGCCTACATCCAGAGCTGGGCCTGGAAAATCGCCCAGGCCCATCCCATGGGCTACAGCGAGATGTTTTTCGGCTATTGGAACACCACGCCACCGAGCCTTGAGGACTACACCGGCGTGCCTGCCAACACGCAAGGAGCCTCGTCATGAGTACCGAACAAGCCGAGGTGATCATCGTTGGCGCGGGGCTGGCCGGCAGCATCATCGCTTATCAGTTGGGCATGGCTGGCGTGGATGTGCTGGTGCTCGAATCGGGTCCGGAGATCCCGGCCAACCGTGCGCAATACCTGGAGCGTTTCTACACCGCCACCCTGAAGACCCCGGAGTCGCCCTATCCGCCAGTGTCGACCCTGGACTCGTCGCGTGACCCGAGCAAGGAAAATGCGCCTCGAGCGACCATCGCCGACCTGATTCTTGGCTGGAACAAGCCGAAAACCAGCTACCTGGTGCAGAAGGGCCCGCTGCCTTTCAACAGCACTTATGAACGGGTGGGTGGTGGCACGACCTGGCACTGGGTCGGGACGTGCCTGCGCATGGTGCCGAACGATTTCCGCCTGAAGAGCAAGTACGGCGTCGGGGTGGATTGGCCGATCGGCTACGACGACTTGCAAAGCGCCTATTGCCGGGCGGAGGCGGAAATCGGGGTGTCGGCCAATGTCGCCGACCAGGCCTACCTGGGCATGACCTTTCCCGAGGGCTATTCATTCCCGATGCACAGCATTCCGTTGTCGCTGGTCGATGGCAGTTTTGTCGCGGCCGTGACCGGCAAGAGCTTCGACGGGTTGCCGCTGGTGGTCAGTCCGACCCCGGCCGGGCGCAACTCCCAGCCCTACGCCGGGCGCCGGGTGTGTGCCGGCAATACCAACTGCACGCCGATCTGCCCGATCCAGGCCAAGTACGACGCCACCGTGACCCTGAACAAGGCCCTGGCCACCGGCAAGGTCCGGGTCATGTACCGGACCGTGGCCAGCAAAGTGACGGTGGGCCCGGACAAGCACATCAATGGCGTCGAATTCATTCAATACCAGCTTGGCGAGGGACCGAAGACGGGCACCGGCGTGGCCATCGGGCAACGTTACGTGATCGCGGCCCATGCCATCGAGACCCCTAAATTGCTGCTCAACTCCAAGACCCCGGCCTGGCCCGATGGCGTGGCCAATAGCAGCGGCCAGGTCGGACGCAGCCTGTCCGACCATCCGATTTACCTGGCTTGGGGGCTGATGCCGGAAGGCAAGACGGTGTTTCCATATCGTGGTCCGGTGTCCACGGCAGGCATCGAGAGCCTGCGTGACGGCGACTTTCGCAGCCAGCGGGCGGCGTGGCGCATCGAAATCGGCAACGAGGGCTGGAACTGGCCGGTGGGCGACCCTTACGTCACCGTGGTCGATTTCATCGACGGCAAGAACATAAGTCGCACCAACCCGTTGCCATCGAAAAAGAACACGCAGTCCACTGAAGTGCTTTACGGCACGGCCCTGATTCAACGGCTCAACGACCTGTTCATCCGCCAGTTCCGGATCGGCTTTTTGGTGGAGCAGGTGGAGAAGGATCCCGACAAGGCCAAGAGCTACATCGTGCCCTCGACGGACAAGCTCACGGACGGGCTCGGCATTCTACGGCCGGAAATCCACTACGACCTGTCCGATTACACCAAGGAAGGTTTCAGGCAGGCGAAGAGATTGGCGAGCCACATCATCAAGGACCTGCTCGGCGCGGAGGAGCTGACGGCACCCATTGGCCAAGGGAAATTCACGCACCTAAAAGAGGATTACACCTTCCAGGGCGCCGGGCACCTGATGGGCACCTATCGCATGGGCGATGATCCGGCCAAGTCGGTGGTGGACAAGGACCAGCGCAGTTGGGACCACAAGAACCTGTTCCTGGTGGGCGATGGCGTGTTCCCCAGCACCGGCACCTCGAACCCGAGCCTGACGATCGCGGCGCTGTCGTTCCAGGCCGGGGACACTGTGGCCAACGACCTGAAGGCGGTGACGATGCAGGTCCAATCCAACGTCGCCTGGCAGGGCACTGGCGTGCAGGTCAACGGCTTGGTACCGCGCCTGGTCCGCTACGTCAGTGGGCTATGGTGTGCCAGTCCGCAGGGTGGCAATGTCGATGGAAATGGCGGTTCGAGGCACATCGACTACAGCAGCTATGCCTTGCCCGGTGCCGCCGAAGGCGCCTTGATCGGTCGCGTGGGCAACGGTGGCAAGCCCTTCCTGGTGGGGGATCTGGCGCAGGTTCCGGGCAATCAGCAAGGGGAGCTGCAACTGTGCATCAACGATGACCTGACCGGGCAGTACGGGTCTGGCTTGAAAGATAACACCGGCGCGCTGACCATCCGGGTCGAGTTCGGTGCCCTGTAACGCTTGAACGGTAAGGCCTGACTCCTGTGGGAGCGAGCTTGCTCGCGATAGCGGTGGACCAGTCGACACGGATGTGTCTGGCCGAGCGCAATCGCGAGCAAGCTCGCTCCCACAGAGGGGCATGGTTTTTTCACGCCGCCGAACGCTGGTTGCGCAACACCACCGGCCCGACACGCTCTTCGATGGCCCGCTTCAGTTCGCCGCGAAGCCCCAGCAGGAAGCCCGCTTCCACCACCACGAACAACGGCCCGACAATCAGCCCGGTGAGGTCGTCGACGAACGCCGGCTTGCGGCCTTCGTAATAGTGGCCGACGAACTGGATCACCCAGCCCACCACGAACATTCCCAGGCCACTGCCCAGCCATACCCAGGTGCTTTGCGCGGCGAGCACCTGGCCCAGCCATACCGCCAGGCCCAGCAGCACCGTCATCAGCACCCCCAGGCGCAACTCCAGGCGCAGGTAGAACCAGGCACTGGCCACCGCCGCCAGCAGCGCTGGCGACACCAGCACTGTGCCCACTGGCCAGCCGGGACGTGACAGCAGCACGGCGACGGCGACGAAGATCAGCGGAATCCCGATGAAATGACTGGCGATATTGCGCGGGTCTCGGTGATAAGCAGCGTATTGACTGAGATGATCGACGAGGCTTTTCATTGTTGTTCCTCCTGAGGTGATGACTGCATGATGCCCGGGTACCACGAGGCGTTCTGTCAGTTAGCCGACACTTGTCCCGGAGTTTCCATGAATTCGCATCCCTGGCACTCACACCTGATGGCCGGCCACTGGTACAGCCATCTGCCTGATGAGTTACAGAATAGTCTGCTGGACATGGCGCGGGTGCGCCGCCTGCCAGCGGGGCATCGGCTGTTCCAGCGCGGCGATCCACCCTGTGGGCTGTATGCCGTGCTGGAAGGCGCGGTGCGCGTCGGTGCGGTGAACGAACAGGGCAAGGAAGCGTTGCTGAGCGTGGTGGAGGCACCTCACTGGTTCGGTGAAATCTCCCTGTTCGATGGCCAGCCACGGACCCATGATGCGGTCGTGGTGGGTCAAGGTACGCTGCTGCATGTGCCCCAGGCGCCGTTGCTGACCTTCCTGCAAGCGCAACCGATCTACTGGCGGCATCTGGCATTGTTGATGAGTCACAAACTGCGCCTGACCTTCATCAACCTCGAACACCTGAGCCTGATGCCCGCCCCGGCCCGCGTGGCCCACCGCCTGCTGATGATCGCCGAAGGCTACGGCGAAATCGAACCGCCGCGCCGGGTCTTGCAACTGCCCCAGGAGCAACTGGCGCTGATGCTCTCGCTGTCCCGCCAGACCACCAACCAGATTCTCAAGGACCTGCAAGCCCAGGGCATTCTCCACTTGGGGTATGGCGAGATCGAAATCGTCGACATCGAACGGTTGCGCGGGTTGACCACTATCTGAAACCGACTGAGCCCTGTGGGAGCGAGCTTGCTCGCGAAGGCGACAGGTCAGTCGACATCAATATTGACTGATACACCGCCATCGCGAGCAAGCCCAGGCGTAACAAGTCCCTAGCGCAACCCGTCCCGAAACTGCCCCGGCGTCATCCCGGTCCAGCGCTTGAAAGCGCGGCTGAAGCTGCTGGTATCGGCGAAGCCCAGCAGGTAGCTGACTTCGCTCAGCGAGCATTGGGGATCGCGCAGGTGCAGTAGCGCCAGGTTTTCCCGACATTCGTTGAGCAGTGCGTCGAAGCGGCAACCTTCGTCGGCCAGGTGCCGTTGCAGGCTGCGCAGGCTCAGGTGCATGGCCTGGGCGATGCGTTCGGCGCTGGGCTCGCCTTCGGGCAGTTGGGCCTCGATGGCCGCGCGCACCTTGCGTTCCCAGGTCAGAGGCTTGAGCTGTGCGAGGGTGCGTTCGAGCACCGTTTCATTGTGCTCGGCCAGTTCGGGGTTGGCGTCGTCCAGATGGCTGTCAAAATCGCTGAGGTTGAACTCCAGGCAATCCTGGGCGGCGCCGAAATGCACCGGCGAGCGAAACACCTTGTGCCATGGGCTGGGGTCCGCCGGTTCCGGGCGGCGCAGGTACACCGCCAGTGGCGCGTAGTCACGGCCGAGGCGGTTGCGACAGGTGCGCACGTAAATCGCCGCGAACGCATCGATGGCTTCAAAGGCCGGTGACGGGCTGCCCTGGGGCACATCGAGATTGAAGCGGTAGCGGTCTTCGCCGCGGCTCAGTTGCAGGGTCAGTGCATCGCTGACCACCGGGTGATAGCGCACGATCCGCTCGAACACTTCCCGCAGGCTGCCGCTGGCCACCAGGGCATAACCCAGTGCGTGAAATGTGGTGGGGCTGACGAAGCGCGACACCCGCAGGCCGATGGCCGGGTCGCCGCTGGCCTGCACGGCCAATGCCCACAGGCGCGTGGTGGCCGAGAGCGGATAACGGGCGTTCGGGTCGTCCATCCATTGCGGGTCGAGACCCGCCTCGACGCACAGGGCATGGCTGTCCAGGCCCAATGCATCGAGCTGCTTGCGCAGGGCGCGGGTCCAACTGGCGAGGGAGGTCGGTTCCGTCATGACGATTGGCGCTTGCGGTCAACAGGTTGGCGTTTACGGCTACCACCCCATGGGACAACGCCCGGCAGGATGAGCACATCTCTAACAGAGGATGTAAGCCATGCACGGCACTTGCGCAAGCCCCGAGCGATTGAATGCACAACAGCGAGCCGCCCATATTCGCCAGGTGGTCCTGGCCCGGGGCGATGAACTGCGCCAGCGCTATCCGATCCTGCGCCACCAGGATGCGCTGGGCGCGGGCATCCTGGCGCTGGCCCTGGCTGGGATGATCGGTTCGGCGCTGCTCTACATCGACGGTTACCTGGCCGGGTGGGCGTGCCTGTTGCTCAACGCGTTCTTCGCGTCCCTGACCCACGAACTGGAACACGACCTGATCCACAGCATGTATTTCCGCAAACAGCGCCTGCCCCACAACCTGATGATGGGGCTGGTGTGGCTGGCGCGGCCGAGCACGATCAACCCGTGGATCCGCCGCCACCTGCACCTCAACCATCACAAGGTGTCCGGCAGCGAGGCCGACATGGAGGAACGGGCGATCACCAACGGCGAACCCTGGGGGCTGGCGCGGTTGCTGATGGTGGGCGACAACGTGATGTCGGCCTTCATCCGCCTGCTGCGGGCCAAGACCTGGGTGCACAAGCGCAGCATCCTCAAGCGTACGCTGAAGGTTTATTTCCCGCTGGCGTTGCTGCACTGGGGCGCCTGGTATGTGTTCCTCGGTTTCCACGGGGCCAACGGTGTCGCCAGTCTGCTGGGGACTTCAATTGACTGGTCGGCCACCACGCTGGCGACGATGCGGGTGATCGACATCGCGGCGGTGGTGATCATCGGGCCGAACGTGTTGCGCACCTTTTGCCTGCATTTCATCAGTTCGAACATGCACTACTACGGCGACATCGAGCCGGGCAACGTCGTCCAGCAAACCCAGGTGCTCAATCCCTGGTGGTTGTGGCCGTTGCAGGCGTTCTGCTTCAACTTCGGCAGCAGTCATGGCATTCATCATTTCGTGGTGAAGGAACCGTTCTACATTCGCCAATTGACGGTGCCGGTGGCTCACAAGGTGATGCGGGAGATGGGCGTGCGGTTCAATGACTTCGGCACGTTCGGGCGGGCGAATCGGTTTGTGCGCCAGGAAGGTGTGGTGCGGGAGCAAGCTCCCGCCGGGCCAGCAGGCGCTATGTAGGAACTCTGTAGAAGCTGACGAGTGCAACGAGGCTGCGATCTTTCCCCAGACACTTGAATCCCAAGCGAAAGATCAAAAGATCGCAGGCTTCGCCAGCTCCTACAGAGTCCAGCGGGAGCAAGCTCCCTCGCCACAGGAACGGGTTACAGTCAGAACTGGTAACTCACCGTCGCCGCCACATTGCGCTCTTCGCCCAGGTAGCAATAGCTCAGGCTCGCGCACGAGGCGACGTAGCTTTCGTTCGTCAGGTTGTTCGCGTTCAGGCGCACGTCCACGCCCTTCAAGCCGACCTTGCCCAGGTCATACCCCACCGAGGCATCGAGCAACGTGTAGGACGGCACCTTCATGGTGTTCTCCGCGTCGGCCCAGCTATAGCCGACATAGCGCACGCCGCCGCCCAGGCGCAGGCCATCGAGGGTGCCGCTGTCGAACGTGTAGTCCGCCCAGGCCGAGGCCATGTGGCGCGGCGCCTGGGTCGGTGAGTTGCCTTTGTTTTCGATGATGTCGGTGGGCGTGCTGAGGGTGCTGACCATCGATTTCGAGTATTCGATATCGGTGAAGGTGTAGCTGCCCAGCACTTTGAATTGTTCGGTCAACTGCAGGTGCGCTTCCAGCTCCAGGCCCTGGGAACGCACGGCCCCGATGGCGCGGTAGAAATTGTCCTGGGGCAGTTTGGTCGCCAGGTTTTCCTGGTCGATGCGGAACAGCGAGGCCGTGTACAGGTCATCGGTGCCCGGCGGCTGGTACTTCAACCCCAGTTCCCACTGCTTGCCATCGGTCGGCGGCAGCGGGTTGCCGGCGCTGTCGGCATAGGAGTTCGGGTTGAACGACTCGGAGTAGCTGATGTATGGCGCCAGGCCGTTGTCGAACAGGTACAGCGCCCCGGCACGGCCTGTGAGCTTGGTGCGTTTGTCGTTGATCTCGGTGCCTTCTGGACGGCCGAACTCAGCGATGCGGTTCTCATCCGAGGTTTGCACCCAGTCCTGGCGCAGGCCGAGGGAGAAGCGCCACTTGTCCATTTCGATCAGGTCTTGCAGGTAGACGCCGGTCTGCTCCAGGCGCCGCAGGTAGCTGGTGGGGCTGAAGTAGGTGATGGCCGAGTTGCCGTAGACCGGGTCGAAGGCGTTGATCGGTGCGAGGCTGCCGCTGGTCCAGTCGACCACGGTTTTGCGGCGCTGGTAGTCGGCGCCCATCAGTACGGTGTGCTGGGTGGCGCCAGTGAAGAATTCGGCTTGCAGCATGTTGTCGACGATGAACGAATGGAGCTTTTCTTCGGCGCCGGTGTAGTAGCGGTTCAGCTCGTTGCTGGTGGGCGTGGTCCAGTCGTAGGCATAGACCTGATCATTCTTGACCTCGGAATCCAGGTAACGGAAGTTCTGCCGGGCGGTGAAGACATCGTTGAAACGGTGTTCGAATTGGTAGCCGAACGACTGCTGGTCACGCTCATAGCGGTCGATACCGGGTTCGCCTTCGAAGAAATGCTCGGAAATCCGTCGGCCGTTGCGCTGATGCAAGGTGCCGTCGGCCGGCATGCCACCGTGGTAGCCGCCGTCGGGGTCATGCTGCAGGTAGGCCTGCAGGGTCAGGGAGGTGTCCTCGCTGAAGTCGATGTTCACCGTGGGGGCGAGGGCGAAGCGTTTTTCCTTGTTGTGGTCGAACTGGGTGTCGGAGCTGTCCGCCAGGCCGATCAGGCGATAGGTGATGCGTTTTTCGTCATCCACCGGGCCGCTGAAGTCGAAGCCCATGCCGCGCTGGCCCTGGGTACCGACCGTGGCCTGGATCTGGTGATAGGCCTCGTACAGCGGCTTCTTGCTGGTCAGCGCCACCAGGCCGCCCGGCGAACTGCGGCCGTAGAGCACCGAGGACGGACCCTTGAGAATGTCGACCCGCTCGAGGAAGTACGGATCGACCTGCATGGAGCTGTAGGTGCCGCTGTCGCCCACGGACTTGAGGCCGTCGAGGTAGATGTTATCCACCGAGCCGTCGTTGAAGCCGCGCATCGCCACATAGTCGTAGCGGTGGGTGGCGCCGTAGGGATTGGTCAGTACGCCGGGGGTGTAGCGCATGGCCTGGGACACGGTTTGCGCGCCCTGGTCGTCCATTTGTTCGCGGGTCACCACCGACACGCTCTGGGAGGTTTCCCGCAGGGCGGTGCTGGTCTTGGTGGCGACCTGGCTGTGGGTGGCGTTGTAGCCTTCCATGCTGCCCAACGCGTTACCCAGGGCGAAGCCCTTGATGTCGGTGGTCGGCAATTCCAGTGTGCTGCCAGCGGTCTCGGTTTGCAGCACGTAGCTGCTGCCATCCTGGCTGACGGCAACCAGTCCTGAGCCGCTGAGCAACTGGCTCAGGGCCTGGTCGGGCGAATACTCGCCCTTGAGCCCCGGGGAGTGAACGCCGCCGGTTTGCGCCGGGGTGCTTGCCAGGGTGATCCCGGCCTGGCGGGCGAACTGGTTCAGCACATCGCTCAATGGGCCGGGGGCAATGTTGTAGCTCTGACGGCTGGCGGTCACGCCGTTTTGTGCGGCCAGCGCGAGCATTGGCACGACGCTGACGCCCAGTGCCGTGGAGAACAGCGCGGCATGAATCGCCTGGCGCAACAGGCGCGGTTGCGAAGAGAAGCCGAAGGGGTTCTTGAGAGGTAAGCGCTCAGTCATTGTAGGTTCCGTAGGAGTCGCTGAAGGCAGATAAGGGTTGCTTACTGTCCTAGCCGGACGCCGGCCTGAAACCCGCCAAAAAAAATCAAGCCAGGCGTTCCACCGTGATCCACCAACGGGTTCGATAGCGCAGCTGTACCGGGAGCGTGCGGGGCAGGACGGCCAGCAATTTGTCGGTGTCTTCCAAGCGGAACACCCCCGACAGGCGCAGGTCGGCGATTGACGCCGCGCAGCGCAGATAGCCCGGGCGGTAGCGTCCTACTTCATTGAGGAAGTCCTCCAGGCGCATGTTGCGCGTGACGATCAAGCCGTCGGCCCAGGCGCCTGCGTCCATGTCCAGCGGTGGTGCCAGGGCCGCTGTCGATGCAGTGACCAGATAGCTTTGCCCGGCCTCGACCTGGATGGGCGTGCCATCGCTGCTGGGGTGTGAACGGATGACGACGTGTCCGCTGGTGACGCTCAAGCGCGTGCAGTCGCTGTCCTGGCGCACGACGAAGCGCCCCTCCAGCCCTTCGAACAGGCCATGCCGGCTTTTCACCAGTAGAGGCCGCCCCGGGTCGCGGCCACAGGTGACCATGATTTCGCCGCGGGCCAGGGTAATCAGGCGCTGCCGGGCGCTGAAGTCCAGGTCGGCGGCGCTGTGGGTATTGAGCTCGAGCCGCGTGCCGTCCGGCAACTGGAAACCTCGGCGTTCACCGGTGGCGGTGGCGAAATCGGCATTCCACGCTTGCCAGCCCAGGTCCTTGCCCAGCCATGCCGCACCGCTCACCACGGCGATACCCGACAGCAACTTCAGGGCCTGGCGACGACTGAGGCGCTGGGCACTGTTTTCCAGGGTGTCCAGGGCGACATGAGCACCGGGCACCGCCCGCAGGTTCGAGGTCAATTCGCTATGCAGCGATTGCACCCGTTGCCAGGCCAGTTCGTGTTCAGGGTGGGCGGCGCGCCAGGTGTCGCACTGTTGGCGCAGGGTCGGGTGAGCGGTGTGATTGCGCAGGCGCAACAGCCAGTTGATCGCCTGCCTGACCACCTGTTGCGACGGGCCGTTGCGGCGGCTCTGCAAGTGATCCGCCGGCTCAGCTTTCATAGCGCAACACATAGCAGTGGTACAACGCATCGGCGACGTAGCGCTCCACCGAGCGCAACGAGATGCCCATCTGTTCGGCGATCTGCTTGTACGTCAGGCCTTCGCACTGGGCCAACAGAAAGGCCCTGCGTACTTTCGGCTTGAGGCCTTCGAGCATCCTGGCAATGGCTTCGAGCAGTTCCAGGATCAAGGCCTGGGCTTCAGCGCCAGGGGTTTGGGCTTGCGGCAGGTGAGCGATGGTTTCCAGGTAGGCGCGTTCGATTTCCGCTCGCCGCCAATGGTCGATCACCAGGCCTTGGGCGATGGTTCGCAAAAAGGCACGTGGCGTCCTAAGCTCCAGGCGTTCGCTACGCTGCAACAGGCGCACGAAGGTGTCCTGGGCCAGGTCCGCCGCGTCGGCGGCATTGCCCAACCGGGTGCGCAGCCACGTATTGAGCCAGCCGTGATGCCGGCTGTAGAGCGCCTGTACTGCAAACTCGGGAGATGACATGGACGCGACGGCCTGGATGTTACAAATGATAATAGGTCGCATTGTCATCATCGCCCGGCGAATTTGCAACCACCATTCGCCCGCCTTGTCCTCCCGTCGTCTATTTCTTCGAATCCCTAATTATTTGTACAGGCTTGCCGACAGAGTGATATGCGTGCACCAAAGTGGAGCGAAGTGACAACCGCCCGCGCTGTTATATGGAACGTTGCAATCTGGAATGCACCCCCACTCCTTGCATAAGAAGCCCCATCGATGAATCTAAAGTTCAGCCACAAAATCCTTCTCGCCGCCTCTGGTGTGGTGGTTCTGGCTTTTGCCCTGTTCACGCTCTACAACGATTATTTGCAGCGCAACACCATTGGCAGCAGCCTTGAGTCGTCCATCGAGCAATCCGGCGACCTGACGGCCAGCAGCATCCAGAACTGGATGAGTGGCCGGATACTGGTATTGGAAAACCTGGCGCAAAACATCGCGCACCAGGGTGCGACTGCCGATTTGCCCGGGCTGGTCGACCAGCCGGCGCTGACGTCGAATTTCCAGTTCACTTATGTGGGCCAGGCCAACGGTGTCTTCACCCAGCGGCCTGACGCGAAAATGCCTGACGGCTACGACCCGCGTCAGCGCCCTTGGTACAAACAGGCGGTGACCGCTGATAAAACCATGTTGACCCCGCCTTATCTGGCGGCGGTGGGTGGCCTGGTGGTGACCGTTGCCCTGCCGGTGAAGCACAACGGCGAACTGCTCGGCGTGGTGGGCGGCGACTTGAGCCTGGAAACCCTGGTGAAAATCATCAACTCCGTGGACTTCGGTGGTATCGGCCATGCGTTCCTGGTGAGCGGCGACGGTCAGGTGATCGTCAGCCCGGATAAAGACCAAGTGATGAAGAACCTCAAGGATATCTACCCCGGCACCCCGGTGCGCATTGGCAAGGGTATCCAGGAGGTCGAGTTGAATGGGAAGGACCGCATTCTTTCGTTCACCCAGGTGGCGGGCCTGCCGAATGCCGAGTGGTACATCGGCCTGTCGATCGACAAGGCCAAGGCCTACGCGCCGTTGAGCCAGTTCCGTACGTCGGCGTTGATCGCGATGTTCGTCGCGGTGGCGGCCATTGCGTTGCTGCTGAGCATGCTGATCCAGGTATTGATGCGCCCGTTGACCACCATGGGTCGCGCCATGCAGGACATCGCCCAGGGCGAAGGCGATCTGACCCGACGCCTGGTGGTGCAGGGCAAGGATGAGTTCGCGGTGCTGGGTGGTTCGTTCAACCAGTTCGTGGAGCGGATTCACGCGTCGATCTCGGAAGTGTCTTCCGCTACCCGCCAGGTGCATGACCTGTCGCAGCGGGTGATGACTTCGTCCAACGCTTCGCTCGTCGGCTCGGATGAGCAAAGTGCCCGCACCAACAGCGTGGCCGCGGCCATCAACCAGTTGGGCGCCGCGACCCAGGAAATCGCGCGCAATGCCGCCGATGCCTCGCAGCATGCCAGCGGTGCCAGCGAACAGGCCGATGACGGTCGCCAGGTGGTGGAAAAAACCATCCAGGCCATGACCGAGCTGTCGCAGAAGATCAGCCTCTCGTGCACCCAGATCGAAACCCTGAACGCCAGCACCGACAACATCGGGCACATCCTGGACGTGATCAAGGGCATCTCCCAGCAAACCAACCTGCTGGCCTTGAACGCTGCCATCGAAGCGGCCCGTGCCGGTGAAGCCGGACGCGGTTTTGCGGTGGTGGCCGATGAAGTGCGCAACCTGGCGCACCGCACCCAGGAGTCGGCGGAAGAAATCCACAAGATGATCACCTCGCTGCAAGTCGGTTCCCGTGAAGCGGTCACCACGATGAACGCCAGCCAGACCTCCAGCGAAGAAAGCGTGGAAGTCGCCAACCAGGCCGGCTTGCGGTTGGTCAGCGTGACGCAGCGCATTGGTGAGATCGATGGCATGAACCAGTCGGTGGCCGCCGCGACCGAAGAACAGACCGCCGTGGTCGAAACCCTCAACATGGACGTCAGCCACATCAACCTGCTGAACCAGCAAAGCGTGGCCAACCTCAATGAAACCCTGAAGGATTGCGATGCCTTGTCCCAACAGGCCAATCGACTGAAGCAACTGGTGGACAGCTTCAAGATCTGACCCCAGTCGCAAGCCGAGCCACCGCCATCGCGAGCAAGCTCGCTCCCACAGGGGATTGGCGGTGAGCCCGGATCTTGGATTCACGCCAGCTCAATGTGGGAGCGAGCTTGCTCGCGATGACGGCAGCCCAGCCACCGTCACCGGCACAGGTCCAGCGCCTTCGCGAGCAAGCCCGCTCCCACAAGGGACTGGTGCTTATTTGAACATCTCCTGCACGTTCCCCATCGCCTCATCGGCGAAGCCCTGGAGGAAATCCCTGAAGCCCGACGGGGTGTGGGCGTCGGTGTGGTCGGCGATGATGGTCCAGGTGGCGCGGCAGCGGTTGTCCGCCAGGGGTTCGACGCGCATGGCCGCCCACAGGTTGTCGATGCCCAGAGTGTTGTAGATCAGCGTCCAGGTCATGTGCATGGCCTGGTCGTCACGGCTGTTGAGCTGTTCCACCACCAGGTTCTGCCCATCGCGGAAGAATTTCTTGCGCAGGGACCTCACGCCTTCGCCGGTCATTTCGATGTGCTCCAGGGCCGGGATGAAGCGGTTGAATCCGCCAAAATCACCCACCACGTCCCAGACGCGCGCCGCGTCGGCCGTGACCTCCACCGAGGTTTCGACCTGGCAGGCGTGAGGGTTTTTGATCAGGGTGTCGGGTTGCAATGCACTCATGGTCTTGCTCCTTGCTTTGGGTTGAGGGTGTTTCAAATGAAGTCGATGGCCTTGAGGTAGTCGGCGCCGCGACGTAGCAGGGCCGGGGACTTTTCCGGGTAGCTGGCGCCCATCTGCCGCACACCGGCGCGGGCGTTGTCGTGGCTGATCAGCGAGATGTCGCCGATGTCCTCCTCGAAGCCGTTGAGGTAGAACCCCAGCACGCCAAACAACGCATTGTCGGCATCGACCCGCGCCAGTTGCCGTTGCCACTCGGCGACGCTCACCAGCGAAAATTCCCGGCCGCTGTCGCGGAACGACGCGACGTAAGCGTCCCAGCTCAAAGGCTGCGGGTTGTGCAGGTTGAACACCGCTTGGGTGGGCTGGTAGCGGCTGGCGTGGAAGGCGATGAAACGGGCCAGGAAATCCACCGGCATCAGGTCGAAATTGAGTGACAGGTCTGGCACCTGGCCGAGCTGGATCGAGCCCTTGAGCATCAGCATCAAGCGATTCTTGTGGGGCTGGCAGACCCCGGTCAGGCTGTTGAAGCTGATGTTGCCGGGGCGGAACAGATTGACCCAGACCCCGCGATCGCGGGCCCGTTGCAAGATCCGCTCGCCGACCCATTTGGACAGGTTGTAGCCGTTCTTGATGTAGATCGGCGGCGTCTCGGCGGCAGGCTGTTCCAGCACCTGGCCATCGGCGTCCAGGGCACTGGAGGCGGACAGCGTGGATACGAAATTGAAGATTTTCTTGCTGCGCCCTTCACACAGGCGCAGGCACTCGAAAATCGGTTCCACGTTGTCCCGCGCCAACGACCCGTAGTCGAGTACATGGTTGACGTGGGCGGCGTTGTGCACCAGCGCGCCGAACGTGCGATCGATGCGGGCGTAGACGTCGTCCGGCAAACCCAATTGCGGTTGGGTGATGTCGGCGGCGTACACGCTGACGCGGTCCAGGTCCAGGTGGGTCAGGTGATTGTCCCGCAGGGCCTGGGAGAAACGTTCGGCCGCGCTGTGCTCGGCGCTCGCGCGCACCAGGCACGCGACCTCCGTGGCGCCCCAGGCCAGCAGCGCTTCGACGATGTGCACGCCGAGAAAGCTGTTGGCGCCGGTCACCACCACCTTGTGCACATCGCCGCATTGGCTGATGGGCAGCGGATCGAGGTTGAGCTCGGCCTCGGCATCGATGAAGGCCTGGGGGTTGAGGACCGATGCGTTGCTGTGTTCCGGGTCGTCCAGCAGCTTCGCCAAGGTCATCAGCGTCGGCGCCTCGATGAAGCGGTTGATCGACAGGCTGCGGCCGAACACCTGGCGGATGCTCAGCAGCAGTCGCGACAGCAGGATCGAGTGCCCGCCAAGGTTGAAGAAGCTCTCGTCGGTGGCGATGTCGTCGACCGGCAATTCAAGCAACTCGGCCCACAGTTGCTGCAGTTGTGTTTCCAGGGCGTTCTGCGGCTGGCGCCGTTGGCCGTCGACGTGCACCTGCACCGCCATGGCGAGCAATGCCCGGCGATCGACCTTGCCGTTGCTGGTGTAGGGCAGGCTGGGCAATTCGACGTAGGCCGCCGGATGCATGTAGCTGGGCAAGCTGTTCTGCACATGCTCGCGCAGTGCCTGGAGGGCCGCGCCGGGGGGCGTCTGTTCGGGGTGAACCAGAAACGCCAGGATCCGCCGCTTTTCATCGACCCCCACCGCCACCTGGCGAAACAGCTGGCTGTCGCGCAGGCAGTGCTCGATTTCCTCGGGCTCGACCCGAAAACCGCGGATCTTCACCTGGTTATCGCGGCGGCCGCACAGTTCGATGCCGTTGTCGGTCCACTGGCCGATATCGCCGGTGCGATAGACCCGCAGCGCTTGCCCGGTGGGCAGCGCCAGGTCGAGGTAACGCGTCGCGGTCAGCGCCGGGTCGTTCAGATAGCCGAGGCCGACGCCCGGGCCGGCGATGTACAACTCGCCGGGGACACCTTGGGGAACCGGTTGCAACTGTTCGTCCAGGATCAGGACCCGGCCATTGGCGATGGGCACGCCGAGGTTGCGGTTGTTGTCGCCGACACCGAACTGGCGTGTGGTCGCCAGCACCGTGGTTTCGGTCGGGCCGTAGATGTTGTGGAACCGGCATTGTGGCGCCAGCCGTTCGATCACGAACGGCTCGCAGACATCGCCCCCGGTGATCAGGTGTGCCAGGCCCAACGGCGTATCCAGGGGCATGACGCTCAGCAGCGCAGGCGGCAGAAAGGCGTGGCTGACATGCTGCTGGCGAATCAACGCGACCAATTGCTGCGGGTCGCGGCGCTGGTCTTCGTTGGGCACCACCAGCAGGGCGCCGTGGATGAAGGTCGGCAGGATATCCAGCAGCGACGCGTCAAAGTTGATGGTGGAAAACTGCAACGCCCGGCTGTCGCGCTGCAACCCGACGTAGTCGCCGTACCAGGCACAGAAATGGCTGAGATTGCGGTGGCTGAGCAACACGCCTTTGGGCTGGCCGGTGGTGCCGGAGGTGTAGATCGCCACGGCCGGCTCGTCGATGTTCACCGTGCGCCGGATCAGCGAGGCCGGGATGCTCGATTTGAGCACAGGCAGCCGCTGGACATCCAGGGCTGGCAATGCCACGTCATCCAGGTCGTTGTCGCCGTCGTGCAGCAGCAGGTCGGCCTTGGCATTGTCCAGGATGAAGCGCCGACGCTGCGCCGGGTGCTGCGGATCCAGCGGCAAGTACACCGCACCGCAACCGAGCACCGCCAGGATCGCGGCGTACAGTTGCATGGACTTGGGCAGGCATACGCCGATCACCAACGGGCGGTCGGTCGCCGGGCGTAGGCTGGCGAGCATGGCCTGCTGCATCCTCAGCGCCAGGCTGCGCAAGGTCTTGTAGTCAGTGAGGTGCCCATCGACCCACAGGGCTGGTTGCGTGGCGTCATCGAGCAGGCGCTGTTCGATGCTGTGCATCACTGGCACGTCGGCGGCGGCCAGCAGCCAGGGTACCGTCGGCCGATTGAGACCGTGCTCGAAGGCCAGCGGCTCCAGCGCATCGAGCCCGAGCAGGGGCGGGTCGATAGCGTCAGCGTGTACCGTTGGCCAGTGATCGAAACAGGTTTCGTCCCGGGATAACTGGCTGACCAGCCGTGCGCCGGTGTCGACCAGCGTCGCCAGCGTACGCAGGCGCAACGACTGGCCATTGCCATCGCGTTGCGGCGCGATCACTTCCTGGCACAACAGCCGCTGCGCACCGTAGCGGAAAACCAGCACCGGTTGTGGCAATGTCTCACCGGGCAGCGTGCACAGGGCCACGCGGATCTGAAGGCATGAACGGGCTTCAATGGCTCGCGGTGTCGTCCCGTCGTCGATCAACAGGTCGACCGCGTCGTGGCCGGCCGGTGAGTGCCGAACCACTGCGTGGCCGTGCAGTTCCAGTTCCCGGGCCAGTTCGGTCATGGCCTGGCTGGTGCCAGGCACTGCAATGTCGAGGCGTCTCATCGAAAGGTCCTCATGGGGTCAGGTAATCGGCAAGGGCGTCGCGTACGCAGGGGGACGCGAGCATCGAGCTGCCGCGGAAAAAACGCGTGATGTTGCCCACCAACGGGTGAAAACGATTGATGGGGTACGCCAGCGCACTGGCGTCTTCACGCAGCGACTGGCGTACCGATTCGTCGACGGGCAGGTGGGCGATCAGCTCGAAGTCGAAGGCTTGTTGCAGGTCGCTCGCCAGGTACTGGGCGATGAAACCGGGCATCAAGCGCGCGATCGCCGCGCGATCCTCTTCGGGTGCGGTGCGCCAGTAGATCTGCACCAGCCGCGTCCAGAAACCGGAGTGCCGGCCCTCGTCGAGCAAGTGATCGGCCATCAACCCCTTGATCGAGGCCTTGACCGAGTCGTCCCGGGCGAAGGCGGCCACTTCGTTGGTCACGGTGTTCTCGGCGATAGCGATGCAGATCAGCTCCACGGCGCTGAGCAAATGCTCCGGCGCTCGGGCCAGGGTCGCCGGTATGGCGCGGCTGAGTTCGATCTGCCCCGGCAACGGGATGGGATCGATGCCGGTCATGTCGATGGTCTGCTGCATGAAGTCCATCGCCACCAGGGCGTGGTAATCCTCGTCCACCACCACGGTCATCGCGTCGTAGCGGCAGGCGAATGGGAATTCGATGCCGAAGCGGTTCTTGGCGATGCGCCGGGCGGTGTGGTCCACCAGTTCGGTCTCGAAAATCACCACGTCGTTGATGAACTTGTAGAGGCTCTGCACCAGCACAAAGTCGCGCAGTTGCGCACAGTGGCTGAGGAAGGTCTGGCTGTGCACCAGCGGTTGGCGGCTCATGGGGAAGATCAGCTTGTCGTCGTCTTCGACCCGGCGCCGTGGCCGGGTACGGATCGTGGCGCGGCTTTCCCAGGCGTCGGCGAAGGATTGGTAGGGGATGGCGTTCATGGCATCACCTGCGCAACCGGTTGGGTCATGCTCTGGCGCAGGCCATCCCACAAGGCTGCGCGGCTGTGGACGGCGGCGAGGGCGGCGGCCAGGACTTCGGTTTCGCGCTGCGGGTCGCCGTCGATCAACCGTGCCAACAGTTTTTCCGCGGCCGGCCCGTGGTCTTCGGAGTCGACTTCGATGTGCCGTTGCAGGTAGTAACGGAAGGTCGGTGCCTGATCCAGGCCAATGCCCCAGGCGTCCAACATGCGCTGGAACATCTGCGGGATGACACTCTCGCGACCATGTACGAAGGCGGCGGCCACGCTGTGGGCCGGGGCATGCAGGGCGGTGTGCAAGGTCTGGCGGACGAACCGCGCCGCCGCCGGCTCGACCTCGACACTGTCCAGCGCGGTCTCGGGGCTGACGCCTTCCTGCTGCAGGGTGATGAACTGCTCTATGGCACGGGTATCGGCGCCGATTTCCCGCATGGCGTCCAGGTACAGTTCGAAATGGCTGCAATAGCCGGCGCCAGGGCGGTCATCCGACTCTTCCCCCAGCACGATCTCATTGATCAAGCGGGCCGCGTGGGGGTCGGCCGGCGGCAGCCAGGGCAGGTGGACACAGGTGAGCTCGCGTTGCAGTCGCTTGGTCAGTGACATGAAGTCCCAGACGGCAAAGACATGACTTTCCATAAAGCGGCGTAACAGATCGATTGATGTAATCTCGGAAAAAACCGGGTGTTGGCCAAGTTCGTGTTTCTTTAGAGATAGTTGTTCTTTGGATGGCTGCATTGGAACGTCCTCATCAATGATTTTTTGTCCGGAAGGCGGCTCGTTAGTTAATGGGGGCGAGCGGGTGCCTGAACCGAAATCCATGAATTGCCAAGGTGGCTTAAGTATTCTCTTTAAATCGTGTTTCCGGCTTGTGCACCCTTGTTTGCTTGGGTTTTAGCAAGTCGGAAGGGCCGCCAGTAACGCGGCGAATAAAAAACTAATACACGGAACAAGTAAGCGGCAAGTACTTTTTTAAATATTTAAAGTGGCTGTTTTATTAGGCGCGAAGAGGGCTTTTAAAACTTTTAATATAAGTTTTATTGGGGCGAAGAAGCTCCTTCCGATTTAGGAGTATCAGAATCGAATAGTTCGAGTGAATGCCTCACTCGGAGCACTTCAGGGATCGGGGAATAAGGAAGTTTTATTTTTATGGGCAGGACGTCGGTCGGACATCCGATCATCCCGCCGGTTGGACGACGCTCCTTGCGTATTGGCTTCGATTCGCCTGGCCTCAGCCAAGCGTTGACTTCTTCAGGTCTGTTTTGAATCGATAAGCGCAAGAGTGAGCCCAAATCGATGGCAGTGCCATTGAACTGATGGGGCGATGAGCCGCGGCCACGGTCAGGCCGCGCCGCGCTGGCGACAAGTGAGTCGGAAGGATATGTAAGAATTTTTTACGTCGGACGGAGCGCCGACGTGGGATCACTGATTCGACGGCTGTTCCAAGTACCGGCGCATGGTGACAGAGGCTTTTTCCAGGTGCAGTTCCAGCAATACGATCGCTTTATCGATGTCTTTGGCCCGGGCGGCCTCAAGCAGCGCGCGATGATCGTCCTGGCTCAACTTGCCCAGGCCCATGGACGACAGATGAAAGCGCAGGAAGCGCTCTTCTTCATTGAGCTCGCGCTCGATCAGGTCCAGCAGCTTGCCGTTGGGTGCCTTGTGATAAAGCGACATGTGGAACAGCCGGTTGAGCTTGCCGATCTCGGCGTGGTCGGTTTCCGTTTCCAGCTGTTCGATGTACCGGGCTGCCAGTGCCAGGTCGCTGTCATCGAGCAAGGGAATGGACAGGCGCAAGGCGAAAGACTCCAGGACCGAACGCAGGGCGTAGGTTTCTACCGCATTGTTGGTGATCAACGGCGCCACGACGGCGCCCTTGTGCTGAACCACATTGAGCAGCGACTGCGCTTCGAGCTGGCGCAACGCCTCGCGCACCGGCATGCGGCTCACGCCGAACAGGTCGGCCAGTTCCTGCTGGCGCAGGGCGGTACCGCAAGGCAAGCGGCCATCGAGGATGGCCTCGCGCAGGGACTCTTCGATGATCGAGCGTGCCTGGTCAGCGGGAATGGGACCGTTGATCTGGATAGTGCTGAGCGGTTTGGGCTTCTGTGTCACGACAACGCACCCTGATTGGTAGTAAAAATTGGATCCAGGCTCACGTTAGTTACAGGTTGGCGAACCGTCAAAGTCTCTCGACCGGAGGTGCCTGGACTAAAGTTTAGTCTGCCTGCGGTGATTGCACCTTGCCATTGTCTTTTAGTGGGCCAGGCGTCACCATCCAACGAATTTCCAACGACCCTTTTCGGACGTATATCCCTTGGCTGCACCGTTCCCTGTCTTCAGGTCCTTGCGCTGGCTGTGTTCGGCATTGTTGCTGGCCGGCCTGATGCTGGGCGGCCTGCGGGCCGACTGGGACTTTGCGCAGATCAGCCGGCGGGCGCAAGCGTTATATGGCCCGCTGGGGGAAGGACAGCAACGGATCGACGCCTGGCAGCAATTGCTGGCGACCCAGAAACAGATCCCGGAACTGGAGCAGCTCAAGGTGGTGAACCTGTTCTTCAACAAACAGGTGCGCTACGTGGAAGACATCGACCTGTGGCGTGAAGTCGACTATTGGGAAACGCCGATCCAGGCCCTGTGGAAGGGCGCCGGCGATTGTGAAGACTACGCCATCGCCAAGTATTTCAGCCTGCGTCATCTCGGGGTGTCCAGTGACAAGCTGCGCATCACCTACGTCAAGGCCTTGCGGCAGAACCGTGCCCACATGGTGCTCACCTATTACGCCACGCCCGAGGCGATGCCGCTGGTACTCGACAGCCTGATCGACGGGATCCTGCCGGCCAGCCAGCGAACCGACTTGCTCCCGGTCTACTCTTTCAATGCCGAAGGGCTGTGGCTGCCGGGCGCCAAGGGCAACAAGAAAGTGGGTGACACCAAGCGCCTGTCCCGGTGGCAGGATGTGTTGAAAAAAATGCAGGCCGAAGGTTTTCCGGTCGAGACGACTAACTAGGAGCGCGCGCTCAGATGTCCTTGTTCAAACAGCTGTTGATCGCTATCTGTCTGTTCCTGGTGGTTGCCTTCAGTGGCAGCTTCATGGTCAGCCTGGAGAGCTCGCGGGCCCAGTACGTCAACCAGTTGCGCTCCCACGCCCAGGATGCGGCCACGGCGCTGGCGCTCTCGCTGACGCCGAACATCGACGACCCGGCGATGGTGGAGTTGATGGTCAGCTCGATCTTCGACAGCGGCTACTACGCCAGCATCCGCGTGGTCGACGTGGCCACCGACAAGACCCTGGTCGAGCGCACCGGCACGCCGGACGCTGGCAGCGTGCCGCAATGGTTCGTCAAGCTGATCGGCCTGGAACCGGCTGGTGGCGACGCCATCGTCAGTCGCGGCTGGGAGCAGGCGGCGCGGGTCGAAGTGATCAGCCACCCGATGTTCGCCCTCGCCAAGCTCTGGCAGAGCGCCCTGGGCAGCCTGGGCTGGTTGCTGTTGTGCGGCGCCGTGAGCGCGGTGCTGGGGGCCTTGCTGCTGCGTCGCCAGCTCAAGCCATTGGACTACATGGTGCATCAGTCCCATGCCATTGCTCGTCGCGAGTTCCTGAGCCTGCCGGAGCTGCCACGCACTCCCGAGCTGCGGCGCGTGGTGCAGGCGATGAACCAGATGGTCGAGAAACTCAAGGCGCTGTTCCAGGAGCAGGCCGAGCGCAGCGAGAAGCTGCGGGTCGAGTCCTACCAGGACACCCTCACGGGCCTGGCCAACCGGCGCTATTTCGAAATGCAGCTCAATGCCCGGGTGAGTAACCCGGAGCAGGCCAGCTCCGGTTATCTGCTGTTGCTGCGGGTCAAGGACCTGGCCGGTTTGAACCAGCGGTTGGGCGGGCAGCGCACTGACCAGCTGTTGATCGCGGTGGGTGAGCAATTGCAGCGTGAGTGCGCCCGCTACCCGGAAACCCTCAATCTGGTCACGCGTATTCGCGGCGGCGAGTTCGCGGTGCTGGCTCCCGGGCTGGTGCGTGAGGAAGCCCTGCAACTGGCGCAACACCTCGAAGCCGCCCTGGCGAGCCTGCATGCCACTGGCGCGACGGACGTGGCTTCGGTGGCCTCCATCGGGCTGGCGCCGTTTGTCCACGGCGACTCGCCGCAAGCGGTGCTCCAGCTTGCCGACCAGGCCCTGGCCCAGGCCGAAAGCCAGGGTGAACCGGGTTGGGCCTGCCTGGACCACAGCCTGGCGGCCAGTGTCGGCGATGATCACCATGCCTGGCACACGTTGCTCGACCAGGCCTTGAGTCATCAGCGCTTCGAGCTGTACTTCCAGCCGGTGGTGGCCGCCCGGGACACCCAGGTGGTGCTGCATTACAAAGTGCTGTCGCGACTGCTGGATGAGCAGGGCCAGACCATCCCCGCCGGGCGTTTCCTGCCCTGGTTGGAGCGTTTCGGCTGGACTGCGCGCCTGGACCGTTT
This sequence comes from Pseudomonas sp. NFACC14, assembly GCF_900106885.1. Taxonomy (NCBI): domain Bacteria; kingdom Pseudomonadati; phylum Pseudomonadota; class Gammaproteobacteria; order Pseudomonadales; family Pseudomonadaceae; genus Pseudomonas; species Pseudomonas sp. NFACC14. The sequence goes on along the minus strand of NZ_FNOA01000032.1, from coordinate 1,025 downwards.
GATGCTCGAACAAGTGCTCAGGCAAATGGCCGGGCATGAACAGTCCCTGGCGTTGAACCTGTCTTCGGCGACCTTGGCCGATCCTCAGGCGCTGAACAAGATCTTTGAGATCCTGCGGGCCCATTCCAACCTCGGGCCGCGCTTGACCCTGGAGATTGGTGAAGAGCAATTGCCGGAGCAGGTCGTGCTGGAGCAGTTGACCCGGCAACTGCGCGAGCTGGGCTTTTCCCTGAGCCTGCAGCGTTTTGGTGGGCGGTTCAGCATGATCGGCAACCTGTCGCGACTGGGGTTGGCTTACTTGAAAATCGACGGCAGTTACATTCGTGCCATTGATCAGGAAAGTGACAAGCGTTTGTTCATCGAGGCGATCCAGCGCGCGGCCCACAGTATCGATTTGCCGTTGATTGCCGAGCGGGTGGAGACCGAGGGGGAATTGATGGTGATTCGGGAGATGGGGTTGTTTGGGGTGCAGGGGCAGTTGGTTGGGGAGCCTCGGCGGTGGGGGTGAGGCTTGCTGGCGAAGCGGTCTATAGCCTTTTGACCGAGTACATATCCATTGCTGCGGTAACGGCCACTTAGGGTTCCGCCCTTACGGCGGGTCACTTTTGGCAAACGCCCCAAAAGTAACCAAAAGGTCTTAGCCCCACCACTCGGCACCTCGCCTAGGCTCGGTGTGCCCGAACGCAGGCATTGCTCCGTGGGCCGCCGCGAAGGGCCATCCATGGCCCAGCGCGGCTATCCCGGCATCCATGCCGGGATGCCCACTCCACAATGCCTGCGTTCGGCCAGCGTGGTTAACGGGGCCCCCAGATCAAAAGCCAGGGCGAGGCGGCCTTATAGCCGACCTGATTCTCCCGGTCGTACACCCATCAGATCTGTGGGAGATCTGTGGGAGCGAGCCTGCTCGCGAAGGCGGCGGCACATTCAGTATTGATGCAAGCAAACCCACCGCCATCGCGAGCAAGCTCGGCTCCCACAGGAATTGGCGGTGGACGCTGATCTTGTAAACGACCCAAAACCCATGT
>NZ_FNOA01000035.1:0-44371 GCF_900106885.1 Pseudomonas sp. NFACC14 | reverse complement strand
GGATACTGGATCTGTGGACACCGAAGAACCCATGTGGGAGCGAGCTTGCTCGCGATGGCGTTGTGTCAGTCGGCATCATGGTTGGCTGATAGTCCGCTATCGCGAGCAAGCTCGCTCCCACAAGCGGGATTTTTGCTGGTAGGGCTCTGGGATCGTCACAGAGCCCTTGAAGGTCAGTAGCGGATCATCACCGATTTCAGTTCGGTGTAGTCGTCGATGAATGCACTGCCGAATTCACGGCCCACCCCGGAAGACTTGCTGCCACCAAAAGGCACGGCCGGGTCGAGCAGGGTGTGCATGTTCACCCATACCGTGCCCGCTTCGATGGCGGGGACCATACGCAGGGCCTTGCCCAGGTCGTTGGTCCAGAGGCTGGCGCTCAGGCCGTAGGGCGTGTCGTTCATCAGTTCCAGCAGTTCCTCCTCAGTGTCGTAAGGAAAGAACGTGGCGATCGGGCCGAAGGTTTCTTCGTTGAGCAAGGCGTCGTCGCGGCGATTGGCGAGGATGATGGTCGGCTCGACGTAGCAACCCGGCCCATCGATCAGCTTGCCGCCGTGGATAATGGTGTTGTTCTGCGCGAGGGCCTTGGCGAAGAACTCCGCGAGTTTGTGCTGGTGCTGGCGGTTGGTTACCGGGCCGAACTCGGTGCGTTCGTCCAGGGGCGAGCCGATGATGAGTTTGCCCAGGCGCTGGGCCAGTTTGTCCATGATCGACTCGATCTGCGAGCGGTGGACGAAGAACCGTTCCGCCGCCGCGCAGATTTGTCCCGAATGCAGAAAACCCGCCTCGATGATGCCGTTGACCGCCACCTCGGAGTCGATGTCACGCAGGAACCCCGCCGCATTCTTCCCGCCCAATTCCAGGGTCGCCCGGGTCAACCCGGCACCCATGGCCGCCTGGCCCACTGCCAGGCCGGTGGGCACGGAGCCGGTGAATGAAACCTTGTTGGTGCCGGGGTGTTCGATCAGCCCTTTGCCCACCTGGCCGCCGCCCGTCAACACATTCAGGGCCCCGGCCGGCAGGCCGGCCTCCATGGCCAGTTCGGCGATGCGCAGAATGGTCAGGGGGGTGAACTCGCTGGGCTTGATGATGACGCTGCAACCGGTCACCAGGGCTGAGGCCAGTTTCCAGATGGCGATCATGGTGGAGAAATTCCACGGCACGATACCGACTACCACCCCAACCGGTTCGCGCAGGGTGAATGCGGTGTAGCGTTCGCCAGCGAAGGAGGGCAACGAGGGGGTGATCGTCTCGCCGTTGATCTTGGTCGCCCAGCCAGCGTAGTAACGCAGGAAATGAGCGGCCTGGTCGACTTCGAAGGCCCGGGAGATGTGGATGATCTTCCCCGACTGGCAGGTCTCGATCTGCGCCAGCTCTTCGCGGTTGCGTTCCAGCAGGTCTGCCAATTTGAGCAGCACATGGCCGCGGACCGCGGGTGCCGTTTGCGACCACTGCTTGAAGCCGCGGCGGGACGACTCCACCGCCACATCAATGTCGCCGGAAGTGGCGTCGCTGACCTGGGCGATGACTTGGCCGTTGGCAGGATTGACGACGTCAAGTGTCTGGCTGCTCTGGCTTTCTACGTAGCCACCGTCGATGAACAGGGCGTGATGTCTGCCGAGGAAGGCTTCGACCTGAGGCAGCAGGGCAATATCGCTCATGAGGGTTTCCTGATCACGAATAGGGAAAGTCTTGAGGGTAATCCCGGCAGGACCATCCAGCTTGACTGAGCCTGCCGCGCCGTATGTCTGTGGCTGCCAGCCTGGGTGGTTGGCAGCCAGGAGCAAGGCCTCGTGCAGGCAGGGACAAGCCAGCCTGGCCGGTTTGCGATCAGATCCGGGTTTCGACTTGATGGCATAGGGGCGGGCGATGTTTCTCCAGACCAACAAACAGAGACTGGCGTTGACTGCGCAGGTGCAACGCGTGCTGACCGGCGAAACGGAGCACACGCCGCAGCTCGACGCGTATCCGCAACTGCGCACCGTCCTTGAGCAGCATGCACGGCAGGTGGCGAGCGCGACTGCACATCTGCATCAGGTCGAAGCACAACTACAGGCGCAAACCCTGCAATGGCAGCACTGCGAGGGTGAGATGCACAGGGTTCGCCAGCAATTGGAGCAAGCCCTTGAGCGCGAGCAGGCGCTTGAAGTTCGACTGGGCGAACACAGCCGGCAGCTACAGCAACAACGCCAGGATGCGCAGATCTGGGAGTTGCTGCAATCGACCCTGACTGAAGGCTGCTGGGATATCACGGTCGTCAACGGTGACCTCCAGCATCCGGCCAGTGGCATGCGCTTTTCCAGTCAGTTCCGTTCGCTGCTGGGGTATGGGCCGGATGACTTGCCCGATGGCTGGGATGCCCAGGTCGGCATCACCCACCCGGACGACTTGCCCAAGATCATGGCCATTTTCGACCGGGAAATCCTTGGCTCCCAGGGCAGCGGTGAATACGTCTTCGAATACCGGATGCGCCACAAGACCCGGGATTACATCTGGTGTCGTGAACGCGGTCGGGCGGTACGCGACTCGCATGGGCAACTGGTGCGAGTCATTGGTGCGGTGCGTGATATCAGCGATGAGCGCTCGGCCCAGTCCACCCATCAGCGCATGCTCGAACAGAACCAGGTGACCTACGCCCAGATTGCCACGGTGGTAGGGGTGATCAAGGGCATCGCCGACCAGACCAATCTGCTCGCCTTGAACGCCGCGATTGAAGCCGCCAGGGCCGGAGATGTCGGGCGCGGTTTCTCAGTCGTGGCCGATGAGGTGCGCAAGCTGGCGCAGAGCACCCGGCAGGCGACCCATCAGATCCAGACCATGCTGCATCAGCACAAGTAGTAGGCCGAGCGGGAGCTGCCGTCGGGGCAGCTCCCGCCACGTTCAGAACGCAACCGCCACGGTTCTGGCCGTTGAACATCGAGTCCCAGTCCTTGGAGTAATGGCTGTAGCGATAGGTCAGGTCCGGTGTCCAGGGCAGGTCGGAAGGTGTAGCCGGCTTCGCCGTACCAGGCTTTCTCCGGGCCCGCGTCCTTGTCCTGCCAGGCGTACTCGAAGGAGAAGTGGGCGTTTTCGATGCCAGCATTGCCGGCGCCGCGCAGGCTGTAGATGTCCATGCCTTCGCGCTGTTTCTGGAAGTTGCTGGCGTAGCGGTCATCGACATCGATGCCATGGATATAGGCCAGCCCCAGGGTGCCAGGCGCGGCGGTGTATTCCAGGGTTGGCCGTCCCGTAGAAACTGCCCAGGTTGCCGAGTGTCTGGTCGATACTCAGGCCATACTTGATGAAGCCTTCGCGCCAGCTTGAACCACCGGTGTAGCCGTCGTAGTTCTTGCGGCTGTTGAACAGCCCGTAGACCGCCAGGAAGTTGCCGATGACGATGGTGTCTTCGTCGGAATAAAGCTCATAAGCCTGGGCCGGTGAATCGGCGACCAGCAGGGCGATGCCCAAGCCGATGGGCATTGCGCAGCAAAGGTGTACGGCGTGTGTGCTCCATGGTGGATTCCCCAGTGTGATAGGACAGCAGAGCGCGCATTAAAGGGAGCGACACCCGGGGAAGTCTTTCACCTGCCTGCCATGGAGTTGATCCAGGCCGCCAGCGTGGCAGCGTTGGCAGGCAGCAACAAAACCGGCGGCAGACACGGGCAAGACGCCCGGGGCGGGGCGGCGCAGAGTAAGGCTGCACGCAACGCCGTTTCGATCAGGGACCGGTTGGGGAAGGCATGATCGCCGGCTCCTGGACGGCTGTGGCATCCATACTAAAAATCCGCTTTCGAGGATCCGCACGATGTCGATCAATGACAGGCTCACCGAGCACTTGAACCGGGGTTCGGTGGGTTTTCCCACCGCGTTGGCCAGCACCATTGGCCTGATCATGGCAAGCCCCGTGATTCTCACCGCGACCATGGGCTTTGGCATCGGCGGCAGCGCCTTTGCCTTGGCGATGCTGATCGCCGTGGTGATGATGCTGGCCCAGGCGACGACATTCGCCGAGGCAGCGTCGATTCTTCCGACCACCGGCTCGGTCTATGACTACATCAACTGTGGCATGGGGCGTTTCTTCGCGATCACTGGCACCTTGTCGGCCTATCTGATTGTCCATGTGTTCGCCGGCACCGCCGAGACCATCCTGGCCGGCGTCATGGCCCTGGTGAACTTCGAACACCTCAACACCCTGGCCGAATCGGCAGGCGGCTCCTGGTTGCTGGGCGTGGGGTTCGTGGTGGTGTTTGGCGTGCTCAATGCGTTCGGTGTCAGTGCCTTTGGCCGGGCCGAAATCATCCTGACGTTCGGCATGTGGACCACCCTGATGGTGTTCGGCGTGCTGGGCCTGATCGCCGCTCCGGCAGTGGAGCTGGAGGGCTGGTTTGGCGCGTCCGTGGTGGGCACCGATATGGTCACGGTGCTGTCGCTGGTGGGCATGGCCATGTTCATGTTTGTCGGCTGCGAATTCGTCACGCCGCTGGCACCGGACCTGCGCCAGTCCGCCCGGACCATGCCCCGGGCCATGATGCTGGGCTTGTTCAGCGTCGCCACCTGCATGTTCATCTACGGTGCGGCGATGAAGCGCCAAGTGGAAAACGTGCTGCTCGATGCCACCAGCGGCGTGCATCTGCTGGACACCCCCATGGCGATTCCACGCTTCGCCGAACAGGTCATGGGCGATATTGGCCCGATGTGGCTGGGCATTGGCTTTCTGTTTGCCGGTGCGGCGACCATCAACACCCTGATGGCCGGCGTACCGCGGATTCTCTACGGCATGGCGGTGGACGGTGCGTTGCCGAAGGTCTTCACTTATCTGCACCCACGCTTCAAGACGCCGTTGCTGTGCATCCTGGTGGCGATGCTGATTCCGTGCCTGCACGCATGGTGGCTGGGCGGCAATACCGACAACATCATGCACCTGGTGCTGGCCGCGGTGTGCGCCTGGAGTTTTGCCTACCTGTTGGTGACCGTGTCGGTGGTCAGCCTGCGGATTCGTCGTCCCGATCTGCCGCGGGCCTATCGCTCGCCGTGGTTCCCGTTGCCACAGATCCTGTCCAGTGTCGGCATTATGCTGGGCATGTGGTTCATCACGCCGCCCGGCATGAACCCGGCAGACATCTACGTGCCCTTCGCGGTGATGCTCGGTGGCACGGCAGCGTACGCCTTGTTCTGGACCCTGGTGGTACAGAAGGTCAATCCATTCAAGCCAGCGTCGGTAGAAGACGTGTTGGCCAAGGAGTTCTCCCATGAGCCAGGGCAACTTGCGGGCGAGTTTGTCGACCCTGCTGCAAAAACTGTCTGAGTTGTTCAGCGCCCAGCGCACCCCGGCTGGTTATCGGCCCGGGGTGACCCTGGAACACCTGCGGCGCAACCTGGCGCTGGCGCGATTCGAGGTGGCGGGCCTGACTAGGGCGACGGCAGCCACCGACGACGGCAGCTTGCACTTGGAGATCGTCGAACGCACCGAGTCGCAGTTGTTGATGCACCTGGTAATGACCGAGTTTGTCCTGCGCGTGCCTGCTTCCCGAGAGGGCACGGCACGCCTGGAACTGCACCACAGCGGGGCTGTTCGGCGCAGTGGTATTCGCTGCCGGCAGCGGGACGGGCGCAGTGACCTGGCGGCCCGGTTGCAGGCGGCGGTGGAGCAGGATCCTGCGTTGTATCAGGCCCTCATGCCGCTGGATTTCAAACGGTTGAGCATCGATTTGCAGGGACGCCAGTGGTGCGTGCGCCTGGAACACATGGGCGGTAGCGAAGTGGTCAATCGCATGCCGGCCTTTCGACGTTACATCCCGTTGAGCCGCGAGCAGCGCGGCGTCTTGCTGGCAACCTTGAGCGGCCTGCAGCGGGTGCTGGCAACGCTCTGATCCTGTTGTGCTGCCCTGGCATCATTCCTGCTACTGCTCTGGCGATCAGGTACTTGTTGCGTGCATATAGATAACATGTTAACTATTGCCGCACAAAAACAATAAGCCACTGCGGAGAATGCCATGAGCATGCAACAGGTTGGGCAGGACGGTCTGGACATCTGGAACCGGGATCTGCGGGCGACTTGCGGCCACTTCGATACCGAGCTGGCCTTTAATCGTTCGCTGTTTATTGGTGAAGTGTCGAATTTCCATCGGGGTGGCCTTGCCCTCGCGAACCTGCGCACCAACGCCGGTAGCATCAAGCGTCACCTACCCAACGCGGATCACGACGATGACCAGGATTGCTTCCTGGTCAGCCAGCGCAGCGGCTACTGCCGCATTACCCAGAACGGCTTGAGCATTCAGCTGGCCCCCGGTGAACTGCTGCTGATGGATTCCGTGGGGGCGCTTGAGATCAGCCCGTTCGGCCTGATCGAACACGCGGTGCTGTCTTTGTCTCGCCAGGACGTGTCGCGACAATTGGGCGGAGAAACCAAGACCTTCGGCAAGGTTTCGTCCAGCAAGGCGTGTGGGCGGATGCTGCATGTGTTGATGGACCAACTGTGCAAGGACACGCCGGACGGCGAGGGTGCGGCGGGTGAGGGTGAAGCCTTGCAGAGTGCCTTCGTTTCACTGTTGGGCTCGGCCCTGGAACAGGGGAGCGATGGCCGTGACGAAGGGGTGGCCTTGCAGGGTAGTCACTTGCGCAGCTATGTGCAGAGGGTCATCGACGAATCACTCACCCAGCCCGGTCTCAGCCCGGTTGGCCTGGCCAATCGACTGAATATCTCGGTGCGGCATCTGTATCGCTTGTTCGAAGAGCAGGATGACAGCGTTTGCCGCTACATCCAGCGGGCCCGCCTCAAGCGCAGCGCCGATGACCTGACCAACCCGTTCCTGCGGGACGAGTCCATTACTTCGATCGCCTACAAATGGGGCTTTACCGATTCGGCGCACTTCAGCCGTTCGTTCAAGAAGCAGTTCGAGCTGTCGCCCAAGGAGTTTCGCTCCAGCCGTTTGCAGGTGGGGCAGGGGGTGGCTTGAATGAGGCCGTCGTTGACTGGACGATCGCTATCGCGAGCAAGCTCGCTCCCACAAAGGGATTTGTGATGAACATGCTTTTTGTGAGGGACACTGGAAAGTGTAGGAGCGAGCTTGCTCGCGATGACGGCGGTACATTCACCACCATCGTCAGCGAGGCACCGCTCCCATCGGTTCAAACCTCCGGCAACGTCGAACCCCCATCGACCACCAACGTCTGCCCGGTCACATAACTGGCCAGGCCCGAAGCCAGGAACAGCATGGCGCCGGCGATGTCGCTCGGTTGGCCCAATCGACCCAGCGGCACCCGGCGGGCAATGTCCTGGTTGACTTCATCGTCGCCCAGGTTGGCCATGGCCGGTGTCGCGATCATGCCCGGCTCGACCCCGTTGACGCGGACATTCTCGGCCGCCAGCTCCAGCGCGGCGTTGCGAATGAAACCATTGACCCCGGCCTTGGAGGCCGCGTAGTGGCTGAGCCCCGGATACGCCACCCGCGGGCCGGTGACCGAGGAGGTCACCAGCACGCAGCCTCGGCCCTGGCGCCGGAACATCGGCAGCGCCGCCTGGGTCAGCCAGAACAGCGCCGACAGGTTCACCGCCAGCGTCCGTTCAAGCATCGCCGGGGTGATCTCGGCGAACGGCATCAACGGAAAATACCCGGCGTTGTGCACCAGGGTATCCAGCCTCCCCAAGCGCTGTTCCAGTGCGCTCATCATTTCGAAGATCGCCGTCGCGTCGGCCAGGTCAACGCCCACCGCCTGCACCTGACAGCCTACGGCCGTCAGTTCGCCGGCTAGCGCCTCGGCGCGGGCCAGGCCCAGGTCGGCAATGACCACACTCGCTCCGCGCAGGGCAAACGCTTCGACGATGGCCCGGCCAATGCCCTGGGCGCCGCCCGTGACCAGTACGGTCTGGCCACTGAAATCCAGATCCTCAGACATCGCTGGCCTCCATCCGGCTGAAGGCCAGTGTCGGCACGTCGACGATGCTGGAGCCGCCATCGGCCACCAGCGTCGCCCCGGTGATGATCGATGCATCGGGCGAGGCCAGGAAGCGGCAGACGTTGGCGATTTCCTCCGCACTGGCAGCCCTGCGCAACGGCACGTCGGCGCAGACCCGGTCATAGGCCTGCTGCAACGTTTCGCCATGGAACTGCATCAATGCCTGCATTTCTTCATCGGCCATGGGGGTGCGGACCCAGCCTGGGCAGACCGCATTGACCCGTACGCCGTGAGGCCCGTAATCCCTTGCCAGGGAGCGGTTGAGGCCCAGCAGGGCGTGCTTGGCGGTGGTGTAGCCGCACACGTGGGGGCCTGCCGCCAATGAAGCGATGGAGGCGATCAGCACAATATTGCCGGCGCTTTCCTGCAGCAGTGGCAGGCACGCCCGGGCGCTGTAGAAGGCGCTGTCGAGGTTACTGCGCAGGGCCGCTTGCCAGGCCGATGGCTGAGTCTCAGTGGCGCTGCTCATTCCCAAGCCACCGGCACAGGCGAGCAGCACGTCGAGTCGGCCATGACGCGTGCGAATCTGCTCGACGAAGCCATCCCAGGCGTTTGGACAGGCCGCGTCGCCCACCAACACCAGGCCGCCGATGTCCCCGGCGAGGGCTTCGAGGGGCGCGTGACGACGGCCGATCAGCACCAGGTTGGCGCCTTCGGCGGCATACAGGCGGGCGCAGGCGGCGCCGATACCGGTGCCGGCACCGGTGATCACCACGGTACGTGATTCAGGCATCGGGATACTCCGTCTGATTGAGCACCTGGCAGTAGGAACTGACCGGGAAATTGGAAAACTCGTCGAAGGACTCACCGGCATAGCCGAAGATCTTGCCGTCACTGCGGTGCTGCTGCAGGTCGATCAGCACCAACCCCAGGGTCGGGATGATCTTTTCTCGCCACACGAACAGGTACAACTGATCGGCGATCTTGTAGGTGTCGCAACGATCGGTGTCGCACAGGCCTTGCTCAACGCCTTTGAGGCACTGCCAGGAGTAGAACTGGTCGTTGAGGTAAATGTGTTCGTAGACTTCGCTCGGGCTGTAGCGATACAGGTTGCGCAGCCCCACCAGCTCCGTGGTCGATGCGTGCGGGCACAGGCCCGGCTGCCAGGGACGGTCGAGGCTGCCATGCAGGAACTGCACTTGAACCGAGGTCAATGGTTTGCCGGCCAATGCCCGGCTATAGAGGCCTTCGCCGGTTTCCGGCTGGCTTGGCATGCGGCCGATCACGGCGGTGAAGGCGGCGCTGGCGGTATCGAGCACGAGGCTTATCGACGAGGTCAGCTCGCCTTCGCGCTTGATGAAGTCCGCCAGGTACAGGCCTGGGCGTACGGATGTGGCCCGGTAGGTCGCGGAGCCGCTGGAGTGCCCATCGGCGGCGTTCCAGGTCAGGGTGTCCCGCTCGAAGCGATGCTCGATCTGCCAGCCATTGGCGAAATGCAGGGTGAACGTCTTGCCGTCCAGATCGGCCAGGTTTGGCAGGATGAAGGCTTCGGGGGCAAAGCCATCGGCCAGGGCGCCGACGGTGATCCAGTCTGTAGAGGTGCTCATTTGCAAGGTTCCGATGGTTGAATTAGCCACTCGGATCATGCGGCGCCGCGCAGTGGCGGCCTATCAACCAGATGGTTGATCAGAGGAACAGTGCGCTGACCAACTCGGTACGACTGCTCACACCGACTTTGCGGAACAGGTGGATCAGGTGAGTCTTGATGGTCGGCAAGCCCACCCCCAGTTCTCGGGCCAGTTGCTTGTTGCTGACGCCTTGGCGTAACAGCCAGGCGATCTGGCGCTCCTTGGGCGTCAAGTCGCCCAGTGCATCCTCATGGGCCGGCAAATGGGCCACGGCCAGTTGCAGCAAGGCCTGCAACGCGCTGAGTTGGCTCAACTGCTGACCGGTGAAGACGCCTTGCTCGGCGGTGCGCAACAACGAAATCGCAGCTTGGGGCTGACCATCGCGATGGGCGAAGACTTCCACCACGTCGACCACGCCGTAGCGCTGCAGAAAGTCGCGATAACGATGGTTGTCACGCAGCGGTTGGCGGGCCATTGCCAGGCCCAGCGGCACCACGGCCAGTTCGCTGGAGGTGCAGTGGCGCGGTTGCAGGGGGTCGAACTGGCGGTAATTGTCCAGGTAGTCGCGGTGCATCTCGCCGCTCATCCCATGGAGGCTGAAGTCGTGGGCTTGCAACTGCCGATCGACGCAGTAGAACGCCGCCCGGCTGACGGGAACCAGTTGGGTGAAGGCGTGCAGGCAATGGCCGGCGATGTCCTGGGCGATGACGTTCATGGTCGCAACCTTCGCAAGCGGGCTGCCGGGTGGGCCGGCAGCCCTGTCCGGTCAGACTACCGCGAAGTAGTGCTTGACGAAACTTTCGCTGACCACTTCCCACAGCACCGGTGTGCCCTTGGTCACGAACCAGCTGTCGCCTGCCTTGTAGCGGGTGCTCTGGCCGGTGGCCTCGTCGGTGAGGACCACTTCACCGGTGACCACGGTGGCTTGTTCGGCGAAGGGGTAGACCATCCGGAACTTGCCTTGGGTAGTGCCGAAGTAGGCGCTGCTGACCGGGTCGGTGGGGGCGCCGAAGGTCATCTTGCCGAAGGCTTTGACTTCGCCTTCGAGAATCTGCGAACCCAGGTCGGCAACGGTGCCCCAGGCGTCCAGGTCGGACAGCTGGATGTCTTTTTCGAGGGTGATGAGGGGCATGGCAGGTGACTCCTGATGATTGGAAGAAAGAAGAAGGTTGGCCGTCAGCGACGGCCGTTCCAGTAGCCCGACAACTGGTGCCAGGACTTGCCGGCGGTCAGCAGCAATGGGCGAATGGCGTCTTTGCCGATGATGGTCGGGCGGTGGATCGAGCTGACCAGGTCGTAGCGCGCCGAGCCTTCGCTCATGCCTTCGGCCAGCACCTTGCAGATGATGTGGCTCGGGGTGACGCCAAAGCCTGAGTAACCTTGGACGAAAAACGCGTTGCTGCGCCCGGGCAGGGTGCCGATCTGCGGGAACAGGTTCGGGCTGCAGGCCATCGGCCCGCCCCAGGCCAGGTCGATCTTCACGTCCTTGAGGTATGGGAAGATCTTCAGCATCAGGCGCCGGTTCCAGGCCTTGAGATCCTGGGGAATGTGCTCCACCAACGGCGTGGCGGCACCGAACAGCAGGCGGTTTTCGTTGGTGACGCGGTAGTAGTCGATCACCGGGCGAATGTCGCTGTAGGCACCGCGAATCGGGCTGATGCGCTGGATCAGTTCGTCCGACAGTGGCTCGGTCATCATCTGGAAGGCGTAGGTGTTGATGGTCGAGCGGTGCAGTTCCGGTTCCAGTTTGTTGAGGAAACTGTCGCAGGCCCATAGGAGCTTGCTGGCCCTGACCGAGCCGCGTCCGGTGCGCACGGTGATGCGCTCGCCATAGCTGACCTCCAGGGCCGGGCTGTTTTCGAAGATCCGTACGCCGTGGCTGACCACCGCCTGGGCTTCACCCAACAGCAGGTTCAGCGAGTGCACATGCCCGCCGCCCATGTGCAGCAATGCACTGCTGTAGGCCTTGGAGCCAATGATCTGCTGCACGTCGGAGCCGCCAAGGAAGCGGATCTCATGTTTGCTGTTGATCGACTTGAAGTCTTTTTCCCAGGCCCGCAGGGTTTTTTCCTGGCGGGCGTTGAAACCCATGTAGCCGTAGCCGTGGCAGAAGTCGGCATCGATGGCGTACTTGGCGATACGGTCCTTGATGATGTCGGCGCCCAGGTCGCTGATCTCGAAGACCTGGCGCAGGCCGTCTTCACCGACGTCCTTCTTGATCTTTTCCAGGTCATGACCGATGCCGGCCATGATCTGCCCGCCATTGCGCCCGGTGCCGCCGAACCCAAGGTAACGCGCCTCCAGCACCACGATGTTGGTGATGCCTTTTTCGGCGAGTTCCAGCGCGGTATTGATGCCGGAGAAACCACCGCCAATGACCACGACGTCGGCTTCCACGTCCTGTTCCAGCGTGGGGAAGCTGAGGTTGTATTTCTTGGTGGCCGTGTAATAGGTGGGCGTTTCGATATTGATCATGACGCAACCTGACAAAGTGAAAGGAAACTCCGTTGCCACGCCTACGCAAGGCATTGCAGGGGATGGCCCTATTAAGAGCCTTGGCGGGGCGCTTGTCTTGATCATCCGTGCCGGGGGATTTGACCGAGCGCGCCATGGCGCCGAAACCTTCCCCATGAAAAGTACAATCTTGGATCTGGAAGGTGCATTTTTCACCTGCCCGCGATTGCCCATACTGGACCGGCCTTAATCACGGATCCCGCTGTTTGTGCAACCTGAGGTTGCCGGGCAAAGGCGGGATCGGCAGATGCCAATAATAAAAGAGCCCGTCCATGAAAAAGCCAAACCCGCTGCTCGAAGACCTCAAGCCCCTCCTGCCGGCCATCGCCGCCAACGCCTTCCAGGCGGAGAAGGACCGTAGCGTGCCTGCCGAGAATATCGCCTTGCTCAAAAGCATCGGCATGCACCGGGCCTTCCAGCCGAAACCCTACGGTGGGCTGGAGATTTCCCTGCCGCAGTTCGCCGATTGCATCGCGCTGCTGGCCGGTGCCTGTGCTAGCACGGCCTGGGCCATGAGCCTGTTGTGCACCCACAGCCATCAGTTGGCGATGTTCCCGGCCAAGGCCCAGCAAGAGGTCTGGGGCGATGACCCGGATGCCACCGCCAGCAGTAGCATCGCGCCGTTTGGCCGCACCGAGGAGGTCGACGGCGGTGTGATGTTCAGCGGTGAAATGGGCTGGAGCAGCGGTTGCGATCACGCCGAATGGGCGATCGTGGGGTTTCGCCGGAAAAACGCCGAAGGCACCCAGGACTATTGCTTTGCGGTACTGCCGCGCAGCGACTATGAAATTCGCGATGACTGGTTCGCGGTGGGTATGCGCGGCAGTGGCAGCAAGACGTTGATCATCGACAACGCTTTCGTGCCGGAACACCGGATCCAGAAGGCCAAGGACATGATGGAAGGCAAGTCCGGTGGATTCGGCTTGTACCCCGACAGCAAGATTTTCTACTCGCCGTACCGGCCGTACTTCGCCAGTGGTTTCTCCACGGTCAGCCTGGGCGTGGCCGAACGCATGCTGGAGGTCTTTCGCGAGAAAACCAGGAACCGCGTGCGGGCCTACACCGGCGCAGCCGTCGGCGCCGCCACCCCGGCGTTGATGCGCCTGGCCGAGTCCACCCACCAGGTGGCGGCCGCCCGTGCCTTCCTCGAGAAAACCTGGCAGGAGCACGCCGAACATAGCGAGCGCCACGAATACCCCAGCCGGGAAACCCTGGCGTTCTGGCGGACCAACCAGGGTTACGCCACCAAAATGTGCATCCAGGCCGTCGACCGCTTGATGGAGGCGGCCGGCGGCGGCGCCTGGTTCGAGAACAACGAGTTGCAACGGCTGTTCCGCGATGCCCACCTGACCGGCGCCCATGCCTACACCGACTACGACGTCTGCGCGCAGATCCTCGGTCGTGAACTGATGGGGCTCGAACCCGATCCGTCCATGGTTTGACCGCCTGTTCGCTGAACCCTAGAACAATAATCGAGGCCGTCCCTTGAGGCGGCCGGGAGTCTTGCATGTCCAGTCTTTGTGATACCGCTTTCGACACCCGCGCGTTCCGCCGGGCCCTGGGTAACTTCGCCACCGGCGTGACCGTGGTCACCGCCGCCACTGAAGATGGCCGCAAGGTCGGTGTGACGGCCAACAGTTTCAACTCGGTGTCCCTGGACCCGCCACTGATCCTGTGGAGCATCGACAAACGCTCCAGCAGCCACGAAGTGTTCGAAGCCGCCAGCCATTTTGCGGTGAACGTGCTGGCCGCCGACCAGATCGACCTGTCGAACAACTTCGCCCGACCCAAGGAGGACCGCTTCGCTGACATCCAGTTCGAGACCGGTGAAGGTGGCGCTCCGGTGTTTGTCGATTGCTCGGCGCGTTTTCACTGTGAAAAATTCCAGCAGGTCGACGGTGGCGATCACTGGATCATGATCGGCAAGGTCGTGACCTTTGACGATTTCGGACGCTCGCCCTTGCTCTATCACCAGGGCGCCTACTCGATGGTGCTGCCCCACACTCGCATGACCAAGCGGGAAGAGGGCCAGTCCCCCAGCAGTCATTTCCAGGGCCGCTTGAGCCATAACCTGTATTACCTGATGACCCAGGCGCTGCGGGCCTATCAGGCCAGCTACCAGCCGCGTCAGTTGTCCACTGGGTTGCGCACCAGCGAAGCGCGGATGTTGATGGTGCTGGAGAACGACGCCGGGCTGAACCTGTGCGACCTGCAGCGGGAGGTGGCGATGCCGGTGCGCGAGATCGAAGAAGCCGTAGCCAACCTCAAGCGCAAGGGCCTGGTGAGCGATGAAGGCGAGCGGGTACGCCTGACCGCCAAGGGCATCGATGAGACCGAGGGGCTCTGGGCCATCGCCAGGGAACAGCAGGACAAGGTGTTCGGCCAGTTCAGCGAGGAACAGGTCGAGCATTTCAAACAAGTGCTCAAGGGTGTGATCAAGGGCCTTTGAGCGACTTGATTGGTATCCACCCCGGGTCAAGCCGATGCATTCCTGTGGGAGTGAGCTTGCTCGCGATGGCGGTGGCCACGTCGAAGCTGATGTTGACTGACAGGCCCCTATCGCGAGCAAGCTCGCTCCCACAGGGTTATGTGCGCAGTCCAGCGGGAGCAAGCTCCCTCGTCACAGGAACCGTCGCGTTGACGGAACTTGGTCCTGGTCCAGATTCTGCGAGCGGATGGTCCGGCATGGGTGGAAGCTGTTAAGATTTAGTTAACTCATTAACTAAATCTTCTCGCGAACTCAATCCATGCCCAAGCCGCGACAATCCTTGACCCTGACCCTGCTACAGGCCCGTGAAGCGGCCATGGGGTTTTTCCGGCCTTCCCTCAATCAGCACGGCTTGACCGAGCAGCAATGGCGGGTCATCCGGATTCTCAGCCAGCACGACGAGCTGGAGATCAATCGCCTGGCCGAACTGGCCTGCATCCTCAAGCCCAGTATGACCGGCGTGTTGGTGCGCATGGAAGCGGCGGGCATGGTGGTGCGGCGCAAGGCCGAACAGGATCAGCGGCGGGTGCTGGTGCGCCTGGCGCCGCAAGGGCAGGCGAGCTTCGATTCGATGAGCCAGAGCATGGAAGAGAATTACCAGCGGTTGCAGGACCAGTTAGGGGAGGAAAAACTGCAGACGTTGCTGGGGTTGCTCAATGAGCTGAAGATGATCAGGCGCTGAGATCCCGGGCTGGTTGTTTTCTGTGGGAGCAAGGCTTGCCCGCGATGAAGACGCTGCGGTCTTTCAGAGACCGAGGTGCCTGTTTCGCGAGCAAGCTTTGCTCTCACAGATCCCCTTGCCACAAGGTATTTGATAACGATCAGTACACGCCGCCAGCCGCAGGCTTTGGCGTGTCCTTGAACGTCGCCGCCAGTGTCTGCAAGCCTCGCATCAACACCGTCGTATCCACGCCCACCGCGACAAACGCCGCGCCGAGTTCGATGTAGCGCCGGGCCAGTTTTTCATCGGCGCTGAGAATCCCGGCGGCCTTGCCGGCCTGGCGGATGCGGGCGATGGCGTCTTCGATGGCCGCTTGCACCTGCGGGTGGCCGGGGTTGCCGCGAAAACCCATGGACGCGCTCAGGTCCGCCGGGCCGATAAAGACCCCATCCACACCTTCCACCGCGGCAATGGCATCCAGGTTGGCCAGGCCTTCGCGGCTCTCGATCTGCACCAGCAGGCACATCTGCTCATCGGCCTTGTCGAGGTAGCCGGGGATGCTATTCCAGCGTGACGCCCGGGCCAGCGCGCTGCCGACGCCACGTACACCCTGGGGCGGGTAGTGGATGGCGCGCACCAGTTCACGCGCCTGGTCGGCGCTTTCCACCATGGGCACCAGCAGGGTTTGCGCACCGATGTCGAGCACCTGCTTGATCAGCGCCGTGTCACCGACCACCGGGCGTATTACCGGCTGGCCGGGGTAGGGCGCCACGGCCTGGAGCTGGCCGAGCAGGGTGCGCAAGTCGTTCGGCGCGTGTTCACCGTCGATCAGCAGCCAGTCGAAGCCGGCATTGGCCGCCAGTTCCGCACAGTAGGCATCGGCCAACCCCAGCCACAGGCCGATCTGCGCCTCTCCACTGCGCAGGCGTTGCTTGAAGGTATTGATGGGCATGTCCATGAGGCGGTCTCCGATCAGACGAAACGGCAGGCGATGGAACCGAGCATGTCGTAGTCGACATGGAAGGTATCGCCGGGGTTGGCGGCCACGGGGCGGGTGAAGGAGCCACCAAGGATGATCTGTCCCGGTTGCAGGGTGACGTCATAGGCCGCCAGCTTGTTCGCCAGCCAGGCCACGCCTTTGGCCGGGTGATTGAGCACCGCCGCCGAGACACCGGACTCTTCGATCACACCGTTGCGGTAGAGCACCGCCGGCACTTTGCGCAAGTCGATCTCGGTCGGGCGTACGGCGCGACCACCCATGACCACCCCAGCATTGGCGGCGTTGTCGGAAATGGTGTCGAACACCTTGCGGGTCGCCTTGGTCTGCGGGTCGATTTGCTGGATACGCGCATCAATGATTTCCAGTGCGGGGATCACCCATTCGGTGGCATCGAGCACGTCGAACACCGTCACGTTGGGGCCTTTCAAGGGCTTGCCGAGGATGAACGCCAGCTCCACTTCCACCCGCGGCACGATGAAGCGCTCGAAGGGGATGTCGGTGCCTTCGTCGAAGAGCATGTCGTCCAGCAGCGCGCCGTAGTCCGGTTCGGTGATGTTCGATGACACTTGCATGGCGCGGGAGGTCAGGCCGATCTTGTGGCCGACCAGCTTGCGTCCGTCCTGGATTTTTTGTGCCACCCAGGCACGCTGGATGGCGTAGGCATCCTCAATGGTGATGCCCGGGTGATCGAGGGAAAACTGCCGCACCTGTTCGCGGGAGCGCTCGGCACGGTCGAGGCGGGCAGCGGCTTGCTGGATGAAAGTCTGGTCAATCATGACAAAGGTCTCTTATTGAGGGTTGACGATGGCCGCGCGGGTGCGCAGCACCAGCAGGCCGCCAAGGGTGATGAGCAGGGCCAGTACGTACAGGGCGAGGCTGGCGCTCTGGGTGGTGTCGCGCATCCAGCCGATCAGGTAGGGCGCGAAGAACGAGGCGATGCTGCCGAAGGAGCTGATCAGGGCGATGCCGGCGGCCTGGGTGCCGTTGGACAGGAAGGCCGGCGGCAATTGCCAGAACATCGGCAGCGCCGCACTGGCGCCCATGCCGGCGACGATCAGCCCAGTCAGCACCAGGGTCGGGTCGGTGGGCGAGAGCCCGGCGACGGCAATGCCTGCCGCTGCCATCAACAGGGGCACGCAGAGGTGCCAGCGGCGTTCGCGATGGCGGTCGGAGGAGCGCCCGCAACCGATCATGAAAAAGCAGCCAGCCAGGTAGGGCACCGCGCTGAGCAGCCCGACCTTGCCGTCGCTGCCGATGCCGGCGCCGTGGATCAGGGTCGGCATCCAGAAGGCCAGGGTGTTCACCGCCAGCATCACCGCGAAGTACACCGCCACCAGCAGCCAGACCTGTGGGTTGTTGAGGATCGCCGAGAACGACGTAATGGATTTGCGCTGTTCTTCAAGGCTCAGTTGTTCACGCAATTGCTGCTTGGCGTGCGGTGTGAGCCAGTTGACTGTCTCGAAACTGTCCGGCAGGCACTTGAGCACCACGAGGCCGAGCAGGATCACCGGCAGCCCTTCGATGACGAACATCCACTGCCAGCCGCGCAGGCCGCCAAGGTCATGGAAATGCTCGAGAATGCCACCGGACAATGGCCCACCAATCACCCCGGCCATCGGCACGGCGATGGCAAACAGGGCGGTCACCTGGGCCCGGCGCCGGGCCGGATACCAGCGATTGAGAAAGACCAGGATGCCAGGAAAGAAACCCGCCTCGGCCACGCCGAGCAGGAAGCGCAACACGTAGAAACCAGCGGCGCTCTCGACGAGGAACATGCCGGTGGACAGGGCGCCCCAGACCACCATCAGCGTGGCGATCCAGCGTCGCGGACCGACCCGGTCCAAGGCCATGTTGCTGGGTACGCCAAACAGCGCATAAGCGATGAAAAACAGGCCGGCGCCGAAGCCGTAGACCGTATCGCTGAATTGCAGGTCGGTGCTCATCTGCATCTTCGCGAAGCCGATGTTGATGCGATCCAGGTGGGCGAAGAGGTAGCAGACCAGCAGCAACGGCATCAGCCGCCAGGTGATGGTGGCATGGGTGCGGTCGTGGGCGACGGTGCCGGCAGTGTTGGCGGTATTGGCTGTGCTCATGATCTTGTACTTTTTGTCAGAGAGGCCGATGGGGAGCGCGGGGCAGACGGATTCAGGTGGCCTGGGCCTTGAGAAAGGCGTGGATGTTGTTGGCCTTGAAGTTGAGTTGCTCGTGCAGTTCGATCATCTCGAACGACAGGGCCAGCAGGCGTTGGGCCTGGAGTTCGGCGAAGTGCGCGGTAATCACCTCGAAGAGTTTTTCCGCGACGTTCTGGCGGGTGGCCAGGTCGCGGCCATGGCCGACTTTCAAGGTCATGTGCACGAAGGCGTAATCATGTTTGCCGTCGGCCATGCGCCAGGTGTCCAGGCGCACGCCACGGCTGCGGATGCCGCCCAGGGGGAACACGCCGCTGTCGCCCAGCAAGGCGTGGACCTTTTCAAACAGGCCGGGCAGGTCGGCTTGTCGTTCGATGTTGTCGGTGTATTCAGCGATGAAATGCGGCATGGGAGCCTCCTGCGTCGGCAGCTTCGAGTGGTGAGCTACAAGCGGCAAGTTGCAAGCGATCCGCTTGCAACGTGTGGCTGTTCTTAAACTGGGAAAATGGCGTTGATCTGGCCGGTGCCGGAACTGCCAAAAGGTTCGGTGATGATTTCGGCGGGTTTGTCGTAGTCCGGTCCGCCGAGCAATCCCAGCAGCATCGCCGTGTCATGCATCTTGCCTTCACCGAAGCAGTGTTCGGCGTAGTCCGGGAGCATCGCGCAGAACTCTTTCCAGCGGCCCTGGCGCCACATCTCGACGACGTGCAGGTCGACCTGCTTGTCGAACTCCCGTGTCCAGTTGTGGATGTTGGCTTCAGCGTTGCGATCATCGGAGAAACGGTGCGACAGCGAACCGGACGCCAGCACCAGCACCTTGCGATCGCTTTTCTCGATGGCCCGGCGCACGGCGGCGCCGAAGGCGAAGCTGTCTTGCAGGCGATGCCAGGCGCACCAGGCGGCAATCGACACGACGTTGAATTTCTGGTCTTGCGGGACATCCATGTGCATGTAGCGCATGGGCACCAGCGTGCCGTATTCCAGTTCAAGGCTTGGGATGTTGTGGGCCAGGGTCCGCACGTCGACGGCATTGGCCTCGGCGGCGATCAGTTCGCCCAGTTCCGGGGCGCCCGAGTATTCGTACTCCATGTTCTTGATGAAGTGCGGCAGCTCGTTGCTGGTATAGACGCCCTTGAAGTGCTCGCCGCTGTTGACGTGATAGGCGCTGTTGACCAGCCAGTGCACGTCGAACACCACGGCGGTATCGGCCCCCAGCTCACGGGCGCGACGGCCGATTTCCTTGTGGCCGGCAATCGCGGCGGCGCGGCAGCCGTGGTGCTTGCCGGGCAGCTCCGACAGGTACATCGAGGGAACGTGGCAGATTTTCGCCGCCAGGACGACTTCGCCCATGATGATTCTCCTGAAAAATTGTTCTTGTTGGATCTTGGATAATCGGTGAATCGGGTCTTGCTTGTGTTGGAGCTTTTGTGGCGAGGGGATTTATCCCCGCTGGGCCGGGTAGCAGCCCCAATATTTGAGAAGTCGGTGTGCCAGGTCTACCGAGGGGGGGCGCTTCGCGCCCCAGCGGGGATAAATCCCCTCGCCACAACGTTCATTACTTACCTTGGGTTAAACACCCCACCGCGGTATGTGATGACTGCCCATGGAGATGCAAACGTTCTTGATCTCGGCAAACACTTCAAAGCTGTACTGTCCGCCTTCGCGGCCGGTTCCGGAACCCTTCACGCCGCCGAAAGGCTGGCGCAGGTCGCGCACGTTCTGGCTGTTGATGAACACCATGCCGGCCTCGATGCCGTGGGCCAGGCGATGGGCCTTGCCAATGTCCTGGGTCCAGATGTACGAAGCCAGGCCATATTCGGTGTCGTTGGCCAGTTGCAAGGCTTCGG
Source organism: Pseudomonas sp. NFACC14 (assembly GCF_900106885.1). Classification (NCBI taxonomy): domain Bacteria; kingdom Pseudomonadati; phylum Pseudomonadota; class Gammaproteobacteria; order Pseudomonadales; family Pseudomonadaceae; genus Pseudomonas; species Pseudomonas sp. NFACC14. The sequence continues at coordinate 24,229 of NZ_FNOA01000035.1, read as the reverse complement.
CTTCATCCTTGAACGGAATCAGGCACACCACCGGGCCGAAGATTTCTTCCTGGGCGATGCGCATCTTGTTGTTGACGTCGGCGAACACCGTCGGCTGGATGAACTGGCCGCGGCTCAAGTGCGCCGGCAGGTTGGCCGGGCGTTCCAGGCCACCGGCGACGAGGGTGGCGCCTTCTTCGAGGCCGATCTTGATGTAGCCGGTGACCTTGTCGTAATGGGCCTGGGTGATCATCGAACCGACCTGGGTTTTCGGATCTTGCGGGTCGCCGACGATCAGGCGTTTGGCGCGGGCGGCAAACTCGGCCACGAATTGTGGGTAGACGCTTTCCTGGATGAAGATCCGGCTGCCGGCGGTGCAGCGTTCGCCATTGAGGGAAAAAATGGTGAACAGCGCCGCGTCGAGTGCCCGTTCCAGGTCGGCGTCTTCGAAAATCAGCACCGGCGACTTGCCGCCCAGTTCCATCGAGTACTTTTTCAACCCGGCGGTCTGCATGATTTTCTTGCCGGTGGCGGTGCCGCCGGTGAAGGAGATCGCCCGCACATCCGGGTGGCGCACCAGCGCATCGCCGGCGGTGGCGCCGTACCCCTGGATCACGTTCAACACGCCATTGGGAATGCCGGCCTCGACGGCCAGGCGCCCCAGCTCGTTGGCGGTCAACGGCGACAGCTCGGACATCTTCAGCACGGCCGTGTTGCCCAGGGCCAGGCACGGCGCCGTTTTCCAGGTCGCGGTCATGAACGGCACGTTCCAGGGCGATACCAGTGCGCAGACACCCACCGGTTGGTACAGGGTGTAGTTGAGCATCTGGTCGTCGACCGGGTAGGTATGGCCGTCCATCCGCGTGCAGACTTCAGCAAAGAAATCGAAGTTGTGGGAGGCCCGCGGGATCAGCACGTTCTTGGTCTGGTGGATCGGCAAACCGGTGTCGAGGGTTTCCAGTTCGGCCAGCTTCGGCACGTTCTGCTCGATCAGTTCACCGAGCTTGCGCATCAGCCGGGCGCGCTCCTTGGCCGGGGTGTTGGCCCATTTCGGAAACGCTTCCTTGGCCGCCGCGACCGCCTGGGCCACTTCCTCGGCGCCGCCGCTGGCGACTTCGCCGATGGCCTCCCCGGTGGCCGGGTTGTAGTTGACGAAGACGTCTTTGCTTTCGACCTCACGGCCGTCGATCCAGTGTTTGATCATGCTGCTCACGCCTCTTTACGGGATGCGAAGAACTCGGCTTCGCTGACAATTCGATTGACCAGGCGACCGACGCCTTCCACTTCCACCACCACTTCATCACCGGGCACCACGTCGGCCAGGCCTTCCGGCGTGCCGGTGGCGATCATGTCGCCGGGCTGCAGGGTCATGAAACTGGACAGGTATTCGATCAGGTAGGGGATGTCGAAAATCATGTCCTTCGTGCTGCCTTCCTGGCGCAACTGGCCGTTGATCCAGGTGCGCAGTTTCAGGTTGCTCGGGTCCGGTACATCGGCCACGTCGACGATCCAGGGGCCGACGGGCGTTGTCGCATCACGGTTCTTCACCCGCAGGTTGGGGCGGTAGTAGTTTTCCAGGAAGTCGCGGATCGCATAGTCGTTGCACACGGTGTAGCCGGCCAGGTAGCCCAGTGCATCCTCGCGCTTGACGTTGTGCGCGGCTTTGCCGATGACCGCCACCAGCTCGCACTCGTAGTGCATGTAGGCGACGTTGTCGGGACGCCAGGTCACCTGGTTATGGCCGGTGTAGGTGCCGGGCGACTTGATGAACGCCAGGGGCTCGGTCGGCGGCTTGAACGCCAGCTCGGCGGCGTGATCGGCATAATTCAGGCCCAGGGCGAACATGTTGCCGGTGGCCGGGGGCAGCCACTGGACCTGGTCCTCGGCCAGCAGGAGACCGTCCGCCAGGCGTACGGCGTTGTGGGCTTCAACGGTGACGGCGTGATCCTGGCCTTCAAAACGAATGCGCGCGTGCTTCATGAACCTGCTCCTGTTTCCTCGGCCACGACGGTATTGACCAGACGGCCCAGGCCGCTGATCTCCACTTCGATACGGTCTCCGGGCAATACGTCGACCCGACCCTCAGGCGTGCCGGTGATCAAGACGTCACCGGCACGCAGAGTCATGAACTCGCTGATTTCAGCAATCAACTGGGGAATGTTGCGAACGAAATTGGCCGTGCTGTTTTGCTGGCACACCTCGCCATTGACGTACAGCGTGATCGCCAGGCTGTGGGGGTCAGCCACCTGGGCTATCGGCACCAGTTCCGGGCCGATGGCGCAGAAGCCGTCCCGGCACTTGGCCTTGACGGCGGGGCGGTAATAGCTGTCTTCCGGGAGGCTGAATTCATTGACGACGGTGTAGCCGGCCACGTAGTCCAGGGCTTCGGCGACACTGACGCGGCTGGCCGACTTGCCCATCACCACGCCCAGGGCCGGTCCGGGTTGCAGCCTTTCGCCATGACCCGGATGAACCACTTCGGCGCCGTGCCGGTTGCGGGTATTGGGCGTCTTGATGAACAGCACGGGCTTGAGCGGCGGCTTCTGGTAGGGCGGTTGCTCGAACTCGGCGAGGCGCTGCTTCAGCAGCCCCTGATAGTTCAGTGCGACCCCGAACAGGGTGCCGGTCGCGACGTCATGCAGGGCACGGCTCATGCTTGTCTCCTGGCGATGGCAGAGTGATGAGGCTCTGCGATTATTGTTAATGTATTAACAGTTATAATTAAGATGTTAACTATCGTCAAGCGTGACAGAATGACTGGCACTGGTTGCCTCGTCGGATTCGGTGCAGGATGAGTGCGACAGGTACCTGAATCAGAATAAAAACGAGCCCTGCGTGATGACCGACCGCCAGCCGATCCCGAACATCAACATTGGTCAGGTGTATGACCAGCGCTACAGCGACGCCGAAGTGCATTACGACCGGCTCGCCAACCTGGCGGGTTTTTTCGGCCGCAACATGCCGGTGCATCGCCACGACCGGTTCTTCCAGGTGCACTACGTCAAGAGCGGCACCGTGCGCGTGTACCTCGATGACCAGCAGTACGTCGAATCCGGTCCGATGTTCTTCCTCACTCCGCCGACCATTCCCCATGCCTTCGTGACCGAAGCCGACAGTGACGGGCATGTGCTGACGGTGCGTCAGCAATTGGTGTGGCAGTTGATCGACGCCGACCCAAGCCTGGCGCCGGCGGGTGCGCAAATGCCGGCTGCCTGCGTGGCCTTGGCGCAACTGGGGCCTGGGCAGGCGGGGGAGGTGCGGCGGTTGGAATACTTGTTCGAGGAACTGAGCGAGGAAGTAGCGGCGGCGCGTCCGGGGCGCAATGGGGCGCTGGATGGGTTGACGCGGTTGATCATGATCAGCCTGTTGCGGCTGTGTTCCAATTCCCTGGAAGCCAGGCCGGCACGGCATGAAGACCTGAAGATCTTTCATCGCTTCAATGAGCTGATCGAAGCCCACTACCTGCAACATTGGCCGCTGTCGCGCTACGCCGAGGGCATCGGCGTGACCGAGGCGCGCCTCAACGACGTGTGCCGACGCATCGCCGACCTGCCTTCCAAGCGTCTGATCATGGAGCGGCTGATGCAGGAGGCCAAGCGACTGCTGTTGTTCACCGGCAGCTCGGCCAATGAAATCTGCTACCAGCTCGGGTTCAAGGACCCGGCGTATTTCAGTCGTTTTTTCCAGCGTTACGCTCAACTCACGCCGGGGGAGTATCGCCAACGGCAATCGGGGTTGCGTTGAGCGCTTGCAGCGCTGTGACCGCGACACTAAGCTGCCGACTCGCCCATTCACACAATTCGAACATGGCCAACCCCAGACCTTCTTTGACCCTGACGTTGTTGCAAGCCCGCGAAGCGGCGATGGCTTTTTTCCGCCCGGCGCTGAACCAGCATGACCTCACGGAACAGCAGTGGCGAGTGATCCGCATCCTCCATCAGCAAGGTGAGCTGGAAAGCCACCAGCTCGCCCATCAGGCCTGCATTCTCAAGCCGAGCATGACCGGTGTGCTCAGTCGCCTGGAGCGCGATGGTCTGGTGCGGCGACAGAAGTCCAGCCAGGACCAGCGTCGGGTTTTCGTCGGCCTGACCGAACGCGGTCAGCAGTGCTTCGTGTCCATGAGCGAGGGCATGGAAGGCAACTACCGGCGGATCGAAGAACAGTTCGGCGAGGAAAAGATGCAGCAACTGCTCGCCTTGCTCAATGAGCTGAAGAACATCAAGCCCTGAGCCACAAGCTTTTGTGGCGAGGGCGCCTGCTCCCGCGGGTGAAACCCGTAGGAGCTGTCGAGCGAAGCGAGGCTGCGATCTTTGCGCTGCCAATCAAGATCAAAAGATCGCAGGCTTCGCCAGCTCCTACAGCGTCGAGCGGGAGCAATCTCTGGCCACACAATCGCCTCACACCGCGCTGCGTTCACGCAGCTCCTGCAACCGATCAGCCCCGCCTTCAGCCACGCGATTGTCGATCAAGCGATCGGAGCCGCCCTCGGCCACGCGATTCTGGATCAAACGATCGGACCCGCCTTCAGCCAGTTGATGCGCAGTCTGGGCCGGGGCGCTCTTTGCCGAGGCAGCGTTCGACAGGCCGACGCCACCAACCAGTGTCAGGGCGATTGCAAGAGACGAAAGTTTCGAGAAGTTGAACATGGTGATTCTCCTTGCGTTTGATTGAGTGGGCCGGTGGCAACGAATGTGTTGCTGTCCGGTGATCACAGTTAAACGCGCAGATGTATCGACGATGTGTGCCAGGAGAAGGTGAAATCCATCGTTTCGTATCAGCCCGCATTTTATATACAGACCGATACAAACTCAGTAAGCGAGGCGAGCGGATAGCTCAGATGTCTGGTCAGGGCTGGGCAAGGGCTTGCTTCAGCTGGTCCACTGACGCAGGCGTCATATAATGCGGGCCATCGAACAGGTAGAGCGGGTAGCCCGAATAGGCCGCCAGTTGTGGCTTGAGCTCGGCGACGGTGGCGGCGCGGAAACCGCCGCCGTATTGGGGGCGGAAGGCTTCGACGATGATCCGCACACGATCCTTGCCAAGCCGATCGCGCAGGGCGTCGGCGTAGTTCCGGGCCACCGGGGCGGTGCGGGCGTAGACGCCGACGCCGTCCTGGAAAAACACGCCGATATCGTTCGGCAGCCATTGCTTGAGCCAGTCTGCGGTGGCGGCGGGGCCGATGTTGGCACCGTCGTAGACACTGATCCACAGCGGCCGCGGCAGCTTGGCGAGCAGGGCCGGCAACTCCGTGGCGCCTGACCAACTGGGGTCGACTTCAGCCGGAAAATACCAACCGGTGACATGCAATGGCGTGGGCAAGCCAGCGATACGCTCCGACAGCGCCGCCAGTTGTTCGATATCGTCCCGAGAGCGGTTCTCGCTGAAATAGCCGGCCAGCCCGAGGATGACATCCTGGGCCCAGGGCTCCTTGGCGATGCGCACCCAATCCGGCTGCACCGGCACGCTGGTCAGGCCGGTGCCGGGCACGAAGGCCTGGTCGTCCACCACCGTCCATTGCACCAGCAGCTCGTGCACGCCCAGTTTTTCCCAATTGCCGCTGATGCCGACGGTCTGGTTATCCGGCTGCCAGACGATGCCGACGATGTTCGGTGCCGCGCGGGTGGTCATGTAGTACGTCCCTGTACCTGCGGCGAGAAGCGCGGCCAGTAACAGTGCCGCGACAGTCTTGCGATGGATGAGCGTTGCGAAGCTTTTCAAACAAGTTCCTTCTGGATGCAGTGTAGTCGCGGCTCGGCAAGACGAGCCGCTTTTCGTAGCGATGGACCGACTGGCACACCCAGCGGATCAATAGGAGTAGGTCAAGCGCGCGAACACCCCTTTGGCGCGATCCTCGCCGAACACCCTGGCGCGGTATTGCAGGGAAAAATCCACATAGGAACGTGGCGCATTGTAGGCGTCTTCCCGGAACCAGTAGCGTACGTTGTTTCCTATCCCGATCCCCCCGGCGTCACCGGAAGAAAAGCCGCCACCGGCCTCGCTCTTCATCTTCGAATCGTAGTCGATCGCCGCCACGACATGGGGGAAGGTCACCCAGCGCGAACCGGTCCCGCCGATAGCGTAGCTGCGGCCCACTTGCCATTCGCTGTTGAAGTAATTGCGCGAGTCATTGATGTAATGGCCGACCTCGGCATACAACTGCGAGGTCCACCAGCTCGGCACATCGACCCGCAGGTCGGTACCGATGCTCGAACCGTAGCCCAGGCGCACCAGCCAATCGCCGTCGACGTTGGACGATCCAAGGGGAAAGGTGCGTTCCAGGGCGGCCATGATGTTGACGGAACTGAAGGGTTTGACCCGTACGCCAACGGCGCCTTGCAGGGCATCGGCGCCGGTGTCCGAGTCGCTGTTCTTGCTCCACAGGGTATCGGTGATACGCCCGTAGAGCTCGACAAAGCGCGCGTTGCGATAACCCAGCGGGCGCCAGGACAGCTCGGTGCTGTTTTGCAGCAAGTCATTGCTTTGGCTGCCGCTGCCCCCGGTGCTCGGCGCGGCGCTCAGGCCACTGGAGCTGTTGCCGCGATAGCTGGTGGTGCTGGTCAGGCCCATCCTGCGCGAAACGTCACCCACGGCGCGACGGGTATCGAACAGTTGTTGCGCGGACATGGGCGTCTCTGCTGTTTCTTGCCCGTCGATCACGCGTTTGAAGTACGCGACGGCTTCGTCGTCTTCATTGACACGCATCGCGTTGTAGGCCGCGTCCTGGGCCGCCGCCGGCTTCAGTGGCTCAGTGGCGTCGGCCTTGCGGAACGCGGCGTGGGCCGCCTCGTCATCGCCGCTGCGGACCGAATCATAAGCAAGCTGCAAATCGCTCACCGGTGCCCGCTCATAGGTGTTGACCGGCCGGGTGGCGCACGTCAGGCCGAAGGCGCTTTCCTGACACTCCAGGATCGGTGCGTCGGGATCATTGGCATCGAGCAAGGCATTGTCGAGCAGTTGCTGGTTGGCGGCGATTTCCGGAGCCCAGCCTACGGCTTTACGGGCCTTTTCCACAGCCAGGGCTCGGTTTCCTTGCTGCAGGGCGCGGTAGCCCTGGACCGCCAGTGGTGCTGCCAGTTGGCGGCGAATTTCTTTGCGCCGCATCAGCAACGTGGTGTCATTGGTGAAGACCCCTAGCGCATCGGTAACGGCTTGATCGGCTTCTTCCAGATGTTGCTGGCGCTGCAGGGCGTCCACCAGTAGCAACCGGTATTCGCGGCGTCGTGGCGCCTGGGTGATGGCCTTGCGCGCCGATTGCGCGGCCAGGTCGAATTGTTCGCGATCATAGGCTTTGAAGCCCTGGGACGCGGCGGCGAAGCCCGGTGCTGGCGGCGCTGCGCGGGATGACCTGGCGGTTTGCGGCTGGTCGCGCAGTTTCTTGTCCCGTTCGGCCAACTCGATCAGTGTGTTCAGGCGCGTCACGTCGGCGCGCAGGCGCAGGGCTTCGCGCGCCTTGGCGATGGCCAGGTCGTAGTCCTTGCGCTCGTAGGCGCTGTAGGCCTCGTTGGCGGCGGTGTAGGCCGGCCCCGTCAACGGCAGCGGCAGTGTCTCGGCGGACGCCAGCGCGGGAATCAGGCTCATCCCCGCGGCCAAGAGGGTCAGAAGGGGGCGGTTCATGCCGGAAGCTCCATTGGGTAGCGGCTGTGCTGGCGTGCCACCACCTGTTCGATCGTCGCCCGGGGCAATACGCCGCTGTCGACCAGGTAGTCGCCGATCCGGCCGTGATGCTGCGGGCGATACTGCAACATGGCGCGGCTGAACTGATCGCGATCGAGCAGGCCCATTTCGATCAGCAGGTCGCCCAGCAGCGGCGCGCTGGCATTCGGTACGGCATGACCGTTGTTCGCCGGCAATCGGCGCAACAACGCGAGAATTTCACTCTCCCGGGCGATCAGTTGCACCGGCTCGCTGCCCAATTCGGCGCTGACCTGTTGCAGGCCTTCATCGGAAAGCGGGTTGGCGACGGCGATCTGTTCACGTCCTTCGCCATTGCGCCCCAGGGGGATGACGCGCCAGCGCAAGGCAAACTCGCTGGCCAGCGACGACGTCGAGGCCGACGCTTTCTGGGCCACTTCAAAGACCCGCGGCAGGTCATTCTGGAACGCGATGGCTTCGGCCAGGGTTTCGTCGTCCAGCCAGCCGTTATTGAGCAGAATTCGACCCAGCGGCACATTACGCGACTGCTGTTCGTCGAGGGCGCTTTGCAGGTGGGTGTCGGTAATGGCTTGCCAGGACAGCAATACACTGCCCAGGCGGCGTGGTGCGGTGGCGACCAGGTCGGTGGACGGGAAGTCATGCATGGTCTTGTCCCAGACCAGCTTGCGGTTCATGACCTTGCCCACCAGGAACATGCGCCAGGCGCGAGAGGCGGCCATGAAGTTGACGAAGTTGCCCACCAGCATGCGCGGGATCGACAGCAGGCCGTGCTGCCAGCCATACAGCACCGTGGTGAAGTAGTAGCGGTGCACGATCCGCCAGGCCAAGGCAACGCCGTTGGCCAACAACAGGTATTTGATCACGCCATTGGTTTCAAAGGGCGTAGGGAAACTGACGTCCCACAAGCCGCTGTTGCGCAAAATGATCAGGCCCAGCAGTTGCACCAGGATCACATAGGCGATGATGCTGATGAACGCTGTCACGACGCCCTTGCGGTCGCGAAACAGCAGGTATCGGTTGGCCAGCGAGCCATTCCAACCCATCTGTTCCCAGCCTTGCAGGCCGATGCCCAGGGTCCAGCGCGCCTTTTGCCGGAAGGCGGTGCGGAAGGTGTCGGGGAAGAACTCACGCACGCACAGCGGCATCGTCAGGGTCGATTCATAGGGCTTGCGGAACCAGGATTTGCGCAGCACCCGGAACTGCACCGGGAAGCGCACGAAGATCGCGTTCATGCCGACCTTGGCCAACCGCGCGCCGACGTCATAGTCCTCAGTGAGGCTGTCGGTGTTGAACGGCTGGTTTTCGGTTTCGCCGGCCAGCACCCGCAGGGCGCGATGGGAAAAACAGGTGCCTACGCCGGCCGAGGGCACGGTGTCGGTCATGCTTTCACGCACCACCAGGTCCTTGCCGTGCCATTCGGCAAACTCGTCCATGTAGACGCCCGCCACCCATTCGTACCAGTTGCGTTCCAGCGAGACCACCGGCAACTGGATCATGTCCTTGCGCGGCAACAGGTAGTTGAACAGGCGCAATTCCAGCGGATGCAGCACGTCCTCGCTGTCGTGCAGCACGACGCCGGCGAAGGTCATGCCATGGGTTTTCTCGTGCAGGAAAATCGCCTGGATCACCCAGTTCAAACAGTCAGCCTTGCAGGTCGGCCCGGCATGGGGCACTTCCACGCGGTGCAGCTGCTTGTAACGCCGGCGCATCCGCTCGACTTCGTCGATGGTGCGCTGGTCGTTGATGTAGGTGCCGACGAAGACGACGTAGTTCTGGTAGTCGAGCGTCGACACCATGTTTTCGATCATCGGCGCGATGACGTCGTATTCCAGCCAGGCCGGCACCATGATCGCCAACGGCTGTTCGTCCCGGGCCAACAGCTGCTCGGCGGTCAGCGGCCGGTATTTGCGATCCACGGTGAACTTGCGGTACAGGCGGCGAGACCAGTACCACACGTCAATGATCAGATCGTCCAGGCTGGAGATCAGGATCAGTACCGCGACCACAATGGTCGCGGCTTCCAGGTAGTTATAGTAGTGGGCCAGCCAATAGGGCCAATAAAGCGACGTCATCAAAGGTTACCGTTACTGGCGATTGCGACGGGCGCTACGGCCAGCCAGCAACAAGATAAGGAACAAGGCAATGCCACCGGGGATCAGCCAAAGCAGTGAAGGTTTGCGCCAGGCATCCAGCCCCTTGGGTTCTTCTTCGCCGATCAACTGGCTGCCGTTGGGATCCTGGGTATCGAAGATCGCCACGGCACCGTTGTCGCCCAGAATCGCCACATCGCCACGGGTCAGTACGACCGGTTTGGCCAGGCTCGGGGGCAGGTCGCCCAGGGCCCGATAGACCAGGCCGTGCTGGCCCGAGGTCTGCACCACTTGCAGCGACGCCAACTGGTTGAGGCGCTGCACATCCAGCATCACCTGGTCCTTATGGTTGATCCGCAGGTGACCCTGCTCGTCGACCTGGACCGACTCCTTGCTGTCCTTGAGCGGCAGTTCGAACGCCAGGAAGGCTTTGTCCGGGCTGACGACGGCTTTCGGATCGGTACTGACTTTCAACTGTGCGCGCAGCGGCGAGACACCCGAGGCGTCGGCCACCGGGATCACCTGGGCCAGGCTGCTGGCCGGATGGTCAAGGTATGCCTGGGGAACGAGCACTTGGGTGTCTACGGCAAAGCGTGCGGCGATGCCGGCGAAATCGTCACCCAATGAGGTTTTGTCCAGCACGATATGGCTGGTAGGCAGTACGGACACCGGGAACGCCTGAGGCGTTTCGAGGCAACGGTCGCTGACCGGTTGGCGCTGGAACGAGACGCGCAGTACGTTTTTCGAACCCAGGGCGTAGCGTGGGATGTGAGCCTTGATGCGTTGGGGTTCGCCATCGGTGGTCAGTTGTTGGGCACCGATCAGGAAGTCATTGAAAAACAGCGAGGCCACGGGCGCGGTGTCCGAAGCGCCGGGTGCGGCGGAAACGTCGACCACTGCGGTGACAGGCAGGCGACCGTCATACGCCACGTTGCCCAGGGGGAACGACGTGCTCCAGTCGAATCGCGAGGCCACGTCGAAGTTACCGGGAGCGCCGCCCAGTCGCGACAGGGCCACGCGGCCATCATCGCTCAACGGGGTTTGCGCTTCGTTCACGGTCAGTTGGCGGCTGCGCGCCAGCTTATTCCATGCAGAGCCGAACAAGGACAAGGCTTTGCCGGTCGCATCCGGGGCGATCGTCAGCACCGGGCGAGTGCCCAGCAGCGCCAGACGCACGTTGTCAGTGCCGGTGCCCACCATGGCGGCGTTGACGTGGGCATCGCGCCATTGGGTCAAGGCCGCTGCCGCCGTGGTGTCGACGCCTTGTACCTGGCTTTGCAAGGCATCCAGGGACTGGTTGATGGCCTGGAGCAGTTGCGGGTCGCTGATGGCCAGGTCGGCCTGCAGGTTCGGCACTTGCCCAAGCATCAGCAGCGCACCGATTTCGGCTGGGTTGGCCAAGGTATGTTGGCCCTTGGCGTTGAGGCTGGCGAAGGCAGGAATGTTCAACAGTTCGGCCGGGACGCGCAGGTTGCTCAGGTCGACGCTGTCCTGCAGGGCAGGGAAGGGCAGGATACGGGCATGCTTGCCGATCCGCTCCAGGGCCACGCCCAATCGCCAGGCGGCATCATAGCTGCTGGCCGACAACGAACCCGGTGCGACCAGGATGCCGGGGTTGGCGGGCAGTGTCGTCCAGGCGGTGCCGACATCCTTCAGTTGGCTGGCATCGTAGCTGTAGTTCAGGCGGGTATCAGGCTGAATGCGCAGCACGTTGCCGATGACCCGGTCGTCTTCGCACAGCGGCCGGGAGACCACCGACGACCAGGCAATGCCCAGGCGTACCAGGCCGTTGTCCCGTGGGGCCTGGTCTACGCCCAGTTTAACGCTTGCATCGCCCTGCGCCTCGCTGAGGCCTTCGGCGCGCACCGGGTAGCCATCGAGCGACAACAGCATGGTATTGCGGCCGCCTTCGCCATTGAGATAGCTGGCGTCCAGTTGCAGTGTCGCATCGCTCAAGGTCACGCCAGCGGGGACTGGTAAATACAGTTCGCGTCGAGCGTCGCTGGCACCCAGTAGGATTGGCGCGGTGATGCCCAGGTCGCTCAAGCGGATCTCACGCTCCTGGTGGGTATCGGCATTGAGTCGATGGATTGCCTGGGTAAGCGGGCTATCCGCAGCCAGGGCAAAGTTTGGCATGAGCGCGAGCAGGCTCAGGCCACAGGCAAGGGCGCTGAGCGCGCCCGTAGAAATGGCAACGGAAGGCTTCATTCAGGCAAATCTCGATCTGATAAGGGTGGGTAGCGGTTATGAGGTGAAATCGGCGAGCAACTCGCGTGGCTCGGACAGCGGCGTGTGTAACGGCTCGTGCGCCGGTTGCACCTGACCCGCGACAAAATCGTCGACCGCACGCCCCATCAGGGTGTCGACGATGCGCTGGCTGGCCTTGCCATCGCCGTAGGGGTTGACCGCCTGAGAGGTACGACGCCACAAAGCCACGTCGTCGAACAGCGCGGTCACGCCGGCAATGATCGAGGCCGGGGAGGTGCCGACCAGGCGCACGGTGCCAGCGGCCACGGCTTCGGGGCGTTCGGTGACGTCGCGCATCACCAGGACAGGTTTGCCCAGGGACGGGGCCTCCTCCTGCACACCGCCGGAGTCCGTGAGGATGACGTGGGCATGTTGCATCAGGCGTACGAACGCCAGGTAATCCAGGGGCTTGATCAAGTGCACATTGAGCAGGTCACCCAGTTGTTCGGTCACTGGCCCCAGTACATTGGGATTGAGATGCACCGGGTAGACGATCTGGATATCCGTGCGCTGGGCCAGCTCGCGCAAGGCCTTGCAGATGTCCAGGAAACCCTCGCCGAAGTTTTCCCGACGATGACCGGTCACCAGCAGCAGCTTGCGTCCGGTTTGCAGGAACGGGAACTGTTGGTCCAGATCACCGCGCAGTTGGGCATCGTCATTGATGCGTTGGGCAGTCAGTTGCAGTGCATCGATCACCGTGTTGCCCGTCACCAGGCAGCGGCCCTGCAGGCGTTCGCCCAGCAGGTTGTCGCGGGATTGACCGGTAGGGGCAAACAGCAGGTCGGCACTGAGGTCGATGCAGCGACGGTTCATTTCTTCCGGCCACGGGCTGTAGATATCGCCGGTGCGCAGCCCGGCTTCGACATGACCTACGGGGATGCGCCGGTGGAAGGCGGCCATCGAGGCCACCATGGCCGACGTGGTGTCGCCATGGACCAGCACCCGATCCGGCCGGGTCTGTTCCAGGACCGGGTCGATGGCGCTGTACAGCGCGGCAGTCAGGGAGTTGAGTGTCTGGTGTGGCGTCATCACGTCCAGGGTGAAATCAGCCTTGAGGTCGAACAGATCCAACACCTGCTTGAGCATGCTTTGATGCTGGCCGGTAACGCAGATCAGCGATTCAATGCCGGGTTCGGCGGCGAGGGCCTTGACCAGAGGAGCCATCTTGATAGCTTCGGGACGGGTGCCGAAAATCGACAGGATCTTGATTCGTGGGACTTGAGTAGCGATGACGCCCTTCCTCGCGCAGTTTGCTGCGCCGCACAACAGTTCGCCCAAGTGCGGGCACGCACTTGAGTAAGTGATTTAATTTAAGTGGTTCCAATAATCCGAAAGGGGTTTTGCGCGTAAAGAAAGTTACGTGGTGGCACCTTGGTTTTTGGTTCGGAGATTAATAGCATCAAAGTGCGTGACCGCAAAGTTTTTTATATGAAGTTTCATTAATATTTTTTCAAAGGCCTCGCTGAGGATAGTGAGAGAGCTGTTAATTTGCCGAATTATTGCTGTTTTCTATTGATTTTAAAGGGTTTTATTTTTGTTTTTTATTTTGGTGGGGCGATGTGTGTCGTTATTAATTATTGGCGCCTGAAAAAACAAGATGAAATTTCTGCATGCCGTTAGACTGGCGCCGGAATGTTGTCGTGAGCCGTAATTAGTGGGCTTAAGTTGAATTTTCGCAAGGCGCCTTGAGTGAGTTTTGTTCATTTTATTTTTATTAATTATGACGAACGGTTAATAAATAACTTTTAATCGGGCGTGCTTCTGTTCCTCAACCAAGGAAAGTTTGTGCCTGGTTTCGCCGGTATGGGGATGGGCAGGCCTGTAAATGCGTAGCCGATAATCGCCCGTTTTGTCATGGGTTCGTGCTTGGGATATTGACCGTACTAACCGGTTGGTACATTTTAGGCGCCACATACGTCTTGCGACGCATTGCCAAGACCATAATAAAAAAATAGAGGAACACCTCATGCGAACCTGTCTGCAAACGCCCGACGCCTTTCTCTCGATCCGGCGCTTCTGGCCTGAAGCCCCTCGGAACACCTCCACTTGGATTCGATAGCGGACACCGCTGCCGTTCTATTGCGCCGGTTGGAACCCGGCACTCGACAATCCGAGAGGTCTTCAAGATGGCAAAAGTCGTCGACTTGTATTTCAAGCTGCTGAAGCTGCTGATCGTGCTATGCATGCTCGCAATGATCGTGCTGGTGTTCGGCAACGTGGTGCTGCGCTATGCCTTCAACTCGGGCATCAGTGTGTCGGAGGAATTGTCTCGGTGGTTCTTCGTCTGGATGATTTTTCTGGGTGCCCTGGTGGCGCTCAAGGACCGTGCCCATCTGGGCATGGACAGCCTGGTCAAACGCTTGCCGTCGGCAGGCAAGCGGATCTGCCTGGTCATCGGGCATCTGCTGATGTTGTACATCTGCTGGTTGATCTTCAGTGGCAGTTGGCAACAGGCGGCGATCAACCTGAACGTAGTCGCCCCGGCATCGGGGTTGTCCATGGCGCTGTTCTATGGCGCCGGCCTGGTGTTCGGCGCCAGTGCCGCACCGATCCTGCTCTACGAGCTCTACCTGGCGCTGTTCGGCAAGCTCGGGGATGACGAGCTGGTGATGGTCAAGGACAACGACGCCGAGGCGATGCCTCATAACCCCAGCATCCCTGATTCCATCAAGAGTACCCGCCCATGACGCTGGTTATTTTTCTCGGGTCCTTGATCGGCAGCATGGCACTGGGCATGCCCATCGCGTTCGCCTTGCTGGTGGTCAGCGTGGCGTTGATGGTTTACCTGGATCTGTTCGATGCGCAAATCATCGCCCAGAACCTGCTCAACGGCGCGGACAGTTTTCCGCTGATGGCCGTGCCGTTCTTCATGTTGGCCGGCGAAATCATGAACGTCGGCGGCCTGTCCAAACGCATCGTCAACATCGCCATGGCGCTGGTGGGGCATAAGCGCGGTGGTCTTGGTTACGTGGCGATCATCGCTTCCTGCCTGCTGGCGTCGCTGTCCGGTTCGGCCGTGGCCGATGCGGCGGCACTGGCCGCGTTGCTGGTGCCGATGATGGTGCTGGCCGGGCACCATCGAGGGCGCTCGGCCGGGCTGATCGCCGCCGGTAGCATCATCGCGCCGGTCATTCCGCCGAGCATTGGCTTCATCGTCTTCGGTGTGGCATCCGGGGTGTCGATTTCCAAGCTGTTCCTGGCCGGTATCGTGCCGGGGTTGATGCTGGGGGCTTCGCTGGCCGTTGCCTGGTGGTACATCTCCCGCAGCGAGAACGTCGAGACGCCGCCCAAGCGTTCCCGTGCCGAAGTGCTGCGCACGTTGCTCGATGGCAGTTGGGCGATGGGCCTGCCCTTGATCATTATCCTGGGCCTCAAATTCGGCATCTTCACGCCCACGGAAGCCGCGGTGGTCGCGGCGGTCTATTCGCTGTTCGTGTCCCTGGTGATCTACCGGGAAATGAAGGTCAGCCAGTTGTACGAAGTGATCCTATCCTCGGCCAAGACCACCTCGGTGGTGATGCTGCTGGTGGCGGCGGCCATGGTTTCATCGTGGCTGGTGACCATCGCCGACCTGCCGGGCCAACTGGCGGAGCTGCTGGCGCCGTTCATGGACAACCAGACCCTTCTGTTGCTGGTGATGATGGTGCTGATCATCCTGGTAGGGACGGTGATGGACATGACCCCGACCATCCTCATCCTTACCCCGGTGCTGATGCCGGCCGTCATCCAGGCGGGGATCGACCCGGTGTACTTCGGCGTGCTGTTCCTGATCAACACCGCCATCGGCCTGATCACGCCGCCCGTGGGCACGGTGCTCAATGTGGTTTGCGGAGTGGCCAAGCTGGACTTCGAGGAAATCGTGCGTGGGGTGTGGCCGTTCATGTTTGCGCAGTTTGTGGTGCTGTTCCTGTTGGTCCTGTTCCCGCAATTGGTCCTGGGGCCGTTGAAATTCTTCACCGGATAACCCCGGTGCTGTTAGCTCGACCTTAAAAACAATAACGATCGGAGAGTGACATGGGAAAACTGATGAAAACCCTGCTGGCCGGGGCGTGTGCGACGGGCTTGCTGTTGACCGGCGTGGCCAGCCACGCGGACGAAATCCGCGAACGGACCTTGCGATTCGCCTTTCAGAACGTCAAGGAGCACCCCCAGGGCCAGGGCGCGCAGAAGTTCGCCGACCTGCTCGGCGAGAAGAGCGGCGGCAAGATCAAGGTCCGCCTATTCCCCGGCGGTACGTTGGGCGGTGATGTGCAAACGGTGTCGGCGTTGCAGGGCGGCACACTGGACATCACGGTGCTCAACTCCGGCATCCTGGCCGCCCAGGCACCGGATTACGCCATGCTCGATTTCCCGTTCCTGTTCAACAACGTCGAGGAAGCCCATGCGGTCATCGATGGGCCGGTCGGGCAGAAACTGGCGGCGCAACTGGACAGCAAAGGGCTGGTAGGGCTGGGTTACTGGGACCTGGGCTTTCGCAACCTGACCAACAGCAAGCATCCGGTGACCAAGCTTGAAGACATGCAGGGCCTGAAGATTCGCGTGATCCAGTCGCCGATCTACCTGGAGACCTTTGCCGCGCTGGGTGCCAACCCCGTGCCGATGGCGTTCCCCGAGGTCTACACCGGCCTTGAGCAGCACACCATCGATGGTCAGGAAAACCCTTTCACGGTGATTGAGGGCAACAAGTTCTACGAGGTGCAGAAGTACCTTTCCGTCACGGGGCACATCTTCAATCCGCAATCGTTGATCATCAGCCAGAAAACCTGGAACCGTCTCAACGACGATGAAAAAGCGATGATTCGCGCGGCCGCGGCCGAGGCGCAAACGTTCCAGCGTGAAGTCACGGCGGCGAGCATGGACAAGGCCAAGGCCACATTGGCCGCTGCGATGACCGTCAATGAAATCACCCCGGCCGAGAAAGATCGCTTGCGTGAGCGGGTGAAACCGGTAGTCGACAAGTTCGCCAAATCCCTGGATGGCGACCTGGTGAAGACGATGTACGAGGAAATCGCCAAGGTGCGCGCGGCGCAGTGAGATGAATGGGCCTGCCCGCAACAGACCCCATCACAGGGCCCCTGTGGGCTGACCCCAGGATTCACATACGCCACAGACCCCCTGTGGGAGCGAGCTTGCTCGCGATTGCAGTGTGTCAGTCAATATCAACGCGGCTGACCTGACGCCATCGCGAGCAAGCTCGCTCCCACAGGGGGGCAGCCAATGGTTACTGGGCGGCTGGCACGGCCAGCCACTGGCCAATCACTTTCTGGTAGCTGCCATTGGCCTTGCTCAGGTGCAGCCACTGATCGACGTACATCTTCCAGGTGTTGTCATCCCGTGGCAGCAGGTAGGCCTTCTCGCCATATTGCAGGTAGCGGGTCGGGTTGACGGCACACAGGCCGGGCTTGAGTTTCTGTTGGTAGAGCGCTTCCGAGGCGTCGGTAATCATCACGTCGGCTTTCTTGTCCAGCAGTTGCTGGAAGATGGTCACGTTGTCATGGAAGTTGAGCTGGCCGTTGGGCAGGAACGCCCGGACGAAGGCTTCGTTGGTGCCGCCGGCCGGCTCGACAAGGCGCACCGAAGGCTGGTTCATCTGCTCGAGGGTCTGGTAACGTTCCTTGTCTTCGCAACGCACCAGCGGGATCTTGCCGTCCACGTCCAGGGTGGTGCTGAAATAGGCTTTCTTCTGACGCTCCAGCGTCACCGAAATCCCACCCATGCCAATGTCGCATTGGCCTGCAACCATATCCGGCATCAGGGTTTTCCAGGTGGTCTGCACCCATTGCACCTTGACGCCGAGGCTGGCCGCCAGGGAGCGCGCCATGTCGATGTCGATGCCTTCGTATTCGCCTGCTTCGGTTTTAAAGGTATAGGGCTTGTAGTCGCCGGTGGTGCACACCTTCAGTTCGCCGCGTTGCAGGACCTGGTCCAGCAGCGAAGGTGTCGGCTCGGCCAGGGCGGCGCAAGAGAGCGCCAACAGGCCACAGAACGTCATCGAGCTTGTTATGGTTTTCATCGTGAGGGGACGTCTCGTAGCGGAGGGAAACAAGATCGGGGAGTGTAGTAAAAGTGTTGGCAGGCTGTCACTGGAGCAGGGCAGACGACCCTGTCAGCAGGCAGCGGTCTCAAAGGGGCGTCGCTGCAAGCTTTCCAGGTAGGCGCAGAACATATCGGCCATGGCGTCGCTGTAGATGGCAACGTCCGCAGGAGAGCGGGGCGCTGATGAAAAACGCTTACCCACGGCACTGAGCGTGCTGATGACCAAGTCACCTGCCAGGGTGCGGGTTTGGGCCGGGGCGTCTGGCAATGCTTGCAGCATGAAGGCGTCCACCGACTGTTGCACCGACATCCGCGCGGCCTGGTGCTCGGGTGCGTCACGGTAGAGCGGGGCGGCGTCGTTGAGGGCGACGCGTATCTGGGCCTCGTCGCATTCGGACTGGATGAACGCCTGCACCAGGGTACGCAGGCGCTCGAAGGGCGGCTTGAGATTGTCTTCAAGAATCTCGCGCAGCATGTCGCTGGTTTGCCGCCATTCATCACTTTGCAGGCGGAACAGGATCGCCGCTTTGTTCGGGAAGTATTGATATACCGAGCCGACGCTGACGCCCGCCCGCTCGGCAACCCGGGCCACCGTGAAACGTGCCGCGCCCTGGGTCGCCAGAACCTGAACAGCCGCTTCCAGAACCGCGGCGACGAGCTCGGTGGAGCGTGCCTGTTTCGGCTGTTTGCGCGAGGAAATCTGCGGGCTTGAGCGTTCGGACATGTGGGCATGAACCTCGGCAGGGAATGCGAATAGGAAACGCGACGGATTGTTCGTATCTTGAATGCGACGAATTGATCGCATTCTAGTCGGCTCCACAGGCAGCGTTCAACGTCACATCGCATCCTTTCCGTGGGTAGGGTTATGACACAAGACAATATTCATCTCGGCGCTTCCTCGGCGCCCCAGGCAGCCGTCGAGGCCAATCCGGCGCTCAAGCTGTTGCCGCTCACACTGACTGTATTCATCGGTTTCCTCACGATCGGCATGCAACTGCCTGTCTTGCCGCTCCATCTGCATGACACGCTGGGCATGGGCACGCTGGTCATCGGCCTGGTGGTCGGCGCGCAGTTCGCCGCGGCGCTGTTGTCACGGGCCTGGGCTGGCAATTTTGCCGACATGCGCGGTGGTAAACGCGCGGTCATGACCGGGCTGGTGACAGCCGCGGTTTCAGGGCTGGTCTATCTGCTTTCCCTGGCGTTCGTTGCCGCGCCGGTCACGTCGGTCTGGCTCTTGTCGGGCGGTCGGGTGCTGTTGGCAATTGGCGAAAGCCTGATTGTCACCGGTGCGCTGGGGTGGGGCATCGGCCTGGTGGGCGCGCAGCATGCCGGCAAGGTCATGGCCTGGAATGGCATCGCCATGTACGGCGCCTATGCCCTGGGCGCTCCGCTTGGCGTGGCGCTGAATGGCGGCTGGGGATTCACGGGCATCGCCATGGCCTCGATGTTCATTCCGCTGCTGGCCTTGGCGATTGTCGCGGGCGTGCGCGCTGTCGCCCCTACGGCGACCCGGCGCACACCGTTCTACACGATGCTCGGTGCTGTATGGGTTCCGGGCATGGGATTGGCGTTTTGCAGCGTCGGCTTTGGTGTCATCACGGCGTTCATTGCCCTGTTGTTCGCGGCCAGGGATTGGGGCAACGCTTCCTTGGCCTTCACGGCGTTCGGTGTGGCTTTCATCGCTGCGCGCCTGCTTTTCGGCCACCTTCCGGACAAGATTGGCGGCGCCCGCGTCGCGCTGGTCTGTGTATTGATCGAAGCCGTTGGGTTGCTGCTGATCTAGAGCGCCGACACCGCGACCATGGCGTATGTGGGCGCGGCCTTCACCGGCTTCGGTTATTCCCTGGCGTTTCCCGGCTTCGGCGTGGAGGCGGTACGGCGTGCGCCACCGCAGGCACGCGGTCTCGCCATGGGGGCCTACGTCGCGTTTCTTGATATTTCCCTGGGCATCACCAGTCCGCTGGCCGGTTTGTTGGCCAGTGGCTGGGGCATCGGTGCGGTTTACCTGGGCGGTGCCATTGCCGTTGGGCTGTCCTTCGGGGTGGCCTTGATGCTGCTCAGAGGACGACAAGCACAAGTTCAATACAAATCCTGAGTGTTCGATGGGTTATAAGATTTTCGGTCTCGTTTTTTAGAACAGGAGCGTTGCACATGCACGTATTCGTTACCGGTGCCACGGGCTGGGTTGGGGCGTCCGTGGTACAGGATCTGATCGCCGCCGGGCATCGGGTCACCGGCCTGGCCCGATGCGAAGAGAAAGGCGCCACACTGGCTGCGACAGGCGCGAAGGTGATTCCAGGCACCTTGGATGATCTCGAGGTCCTGCACAACGCAGCCTCGGCGGCGGACGCGGTGATTCACACGGCGTTCAATCATGACTTCTCCCGATTTGCCGAAAATGCCCAGCAGGACCGCCGCGCCATCGAAACGTTGGGCGATGCCTTGCGAGGCTCCGACCGGCCGTTGCTGGTGACGTCGGGCCTGTTTGGATTGACGCGGGGCGCGAGTGAACTGGAAGTGGTGAGCCCGGCCTCGCCCCGCAAGTCCGAAGCCGCCGCCCGGGACCTGGCCGAGCGTGGGGTGCGTGTGGCGACGGTGCGGCTGGCGCCCTCGGTCCATGGCCTCGGCGACCATGGGTTCGTGCCGATCCTGATTCGCCTGGCCCGGGAGACGGGCGTCTCGGCCTATCTCGGAGACGGTGGCCACTGCTGGTCGGGCGTGCACCGGTTGGATGCCGCACGGGTCTATCGGCTTGCGCTGGAGCAGGGCGTGACACAGTCGGTCTACCATGCGGTCGCCGACGAGGCCGTGCCGTTCAAGGACATTGCCCTGGCGATCGGTCGTGGCCTGGGGTTGCCGGTCGAATCCCGGGAGCGCGAGCATTTCGGCTGGTTCGCCCACATGGCGGGGGCGAACATGGCGGTGTCCAGCGAATACACCCGTGCCTTGCTGGGCTGGACGCCAAGCGGTCCGGGGTTGTTGGATGATCTTGAACACCCTGGTTATTACGCTGGATAAGGGGCACCTGTGGCGAGGGAGCTTGCTCCCGCTGGGTTGCGAAGCGACCCCAATATTTTACGGTCGCTGCGCAACCGAGCGGGAGCAAGCTCCCTCGCCACAATGGTTTCTCTAGCGGGAAATGATCCCGTGGTCGATTGCGTATTTCACCAGGGCCGCGGGCTTGTCGATGTTCAGTTTGCGGCGGATGCTCAGGCGATGGGTTTCGACGGTGCGTACGCTGATGTCCAGTTCACGGGCCATTTCTTTGTTGTTCAGGCCCTGGACCATTTTGTACAGCACCTGGCTTTCCCGTGGCGTCAGCTCGTTGTCGGTGTGCGGGTCGGTGGCGAGCCGCTGGGCGATCTCGGCACTGTAGAAGGTGCCGCCGCTGATGATGGCTTCGATGGCCGCGATGATCTCCCGAGACGGTGCGTTCTTGAGCACGTAGCCGCTGGCGCCGGAACGCACGGACTCGCTCACGTACTCATAATTGTCGTACATGCTGAGAATCAGGATCTTGAGGCTGGGGTATTGCTTGCCCAGCAGCCGGGTCAGCTCGAGCCCGTTCTTATCCTTGAGGCCGATGTCCATCAGCAGCAGGTCCGGTTGGCAGCGACCGACCATTTCGATCGCTTGCGCGCCGTTCTCGGCTTCGCCCACCACATCCAGTTGCGGCATCACCGACAGCAGGGCCCTGATGCCGTCGCGGACCAGGGAATGATCATCGACCAGTGCGACGCGAATCACGGGCGGCAGGTTCATCGACGAGTGCTCCTGTTGGCCTGGGGCGCGCATCAGCTTTGCGTGACCGAGAGGTTCATGGGCAACAGGATGTCCAGTTCGCTGCGGCCCGGTACGGACGTCACTTCCAGGCGTCCGCCGAAATGCTCGACCCGCTCGCGGATGTTACGCAGGCCGATGCCGGCATGGCCGCGTTCCACTTGCGGGACGTTGAACCCCATCCCGTCGTCGACTACCGTCAGTCGCAAGGACTGGCTGGAGCCGAACAGGGTAATGCCGACGCTTTTCGCCCCGGCATGGCGCTCGATATTGGTCAGGGCTTCCTGGGCGATGCGAAACAGCGAGACAGGCGCGCCATTTTCGAGGCGGCAATCGAATTCGTTGCTTCGATAGGACACTTCCAGACCGCTGCGCTGCTGGAATTCGGTGGCGAGCTGGCCGATGGCGGCGGGCAGGCCCAAGGTATCGAGCAGGGACGAGCGCAAGTCGTGGGAGATATTACGGATCTCGCCGATGGCTTCGCCGAGCCGGTCGGTGGCGTTCTTCAGGATGCCCAGGCCATTTTCCTGGCCGTTCTCCAACACGTGGCTGGCCAGTTCGAACTGGAATTTTATCGACACCAGCAGTTGGCTGATGCCGTCATGCAGCTCGCGCGAAACCCGCGAGCGTTCTTCTTCCTGCAAGCTGACGATGCGCTGGTTCAAGCGCTGCAGTTTCTTATCGGCCAGGCGATGTTCGCTGACATTGAGGGTCATGCCACCGGCGAACACCAGCAGGACCGCCACCAACGCGATCGCGGCGATGGCTTGCATGGTGGTGTGGATGCCATGGGCGACTTCGTCACGGGCCTGCTGGGTGGCGCGCTCGACATCTTCCAGGTAAATCCCGGTGCCGAGCATCCAGCCCCACTTGTCCAGCATCACGACATAGGCCAGCTTGTCGGTCACCTGGCCGGAGGAGGGCTTGTTCCAGGCGTAGCGCTGGAACCCTTCGCCTGACTCGGCGCTTTTGATCAGCGCCTGGATGACCGGCAGGCCGTGGGGGTCCTTCATGTCCCAGAGGTATTGCCCCACCAACTCCGACTGGCGGGCATGCATGAGGCTGCGGCCCTGGCGGTCGTAGACGAAGAAGTAACCGTTGATGCCGAAGCTGAGCTTGCGCAGTTCTTCCAGGACCTGCTGTTGCGCCCGCGCGTCGCCCTGGCCATCGTTGTACAGCGGTGCGATCAGGCTCTGCGCCATCTCGACATAGTTCTTCAGCTCGGCGCGCTTGCTCGCCAGGATGCTGTCTTCGATCAGTTGCGCCTGTTGATCGCCCAACTGGCGGTTGAGCGAGATCACCAGGGCGCAGATGACCGCGATGGCCAGGACCAGCGGCAAAATCCCGAGGGCGACGATTTTGTGTTTGAGCAGCATCTGTACTCCTGTCCGGGCTCGGCGGGGAGGCGAATGGCGGCATCATATGCCAAACCCATGGGTGAGGCATAAAACCTGTGGGGCAAGACATGTGGGAGCAAAGCTCGCTCGCGACGCTGGCGCCGCGGTTCATAAAGACCGTATTGACTGTATCGCGGGCAAGCCTTGCTCCCACAGGGACAATTGGAGGTCTACGTAGTACTACGGATTTATTTATTGACGGCTTGCAGGGATATTGGGCCGGCTCCGAATAGCCGGGGCACACTATAAAAACAATCGCCGCAATCCACTGGATATCGGCAGGAGACATGCAATGACAACCCGTCTGGTTAAACACCTCGCCTGGTTTGCCGTGGCTGTTCTGGGAGCTTGTGCGTTGAGTGTCGTGGCCTTGCGCCGCGGCGAACCCATCAACGCCCTCTGGATCGTCGTCGCCGCCGTGGCCATCTACCTGGTCGCCTACCGCTACTACAGCCTCTTCATCGCCAACAACGTGATGCAACTCGATGCGCGCCGGGCCACCCCCGCCGTGCTCAACAACGATGGCCTGGACTACGTCCCGACCAACAAGCACATCCTCTTCGGCCACCACTTCGCGGCCATTGCCGGCGCTGGGCCGCTGGTCGGGCCGGTGCTGGCGGCGCAGATGGGCTACCTGCCCGGCACGCTCTGGCTGATCGCCGGTGTGGTGCTGGCCGGTGCGGTGCAGGACTTCATGGTCCTGTTCCTGTCCACGCGCCGCAACGGTCGCTCCCTGGGCGACATGGTGCGCGAGGAAATGGGCCGTATCCCCGGCACCATTGCGCTGTTCGGCTGCTTCCTGATCATGATCATCATCCTCGCGGTGCTGGCGCTGATCGTGGTCAAGGCCCTGGCCGAGAGCCCGTGGGGCATCTTCACGGTGATGGCGACCATCCCGATCGCGATGTTCATGGGCCTGTACATGCGCTACATCCGCCCGGGCCGCATCGGTGAGATCTCGCTCATCGGCGTGCTGTTGCTGCTGGGTTCGATCTGGCTGGGCGGGCAAATCGCCGCCGACCCGGTCTGGGCCAAGGCCTTCACCTT
>NZ_FNOA01000051.1:0-5103 GCF_900106885.1 Pseudomonas sp. NFACC14 | reverse complement strand
AACGACCAAAAACCTATGTGGGAGCGAGCTTGCTCGCGATGGCGGTGGATCAGCTAAATAAATGCCGTGATGTGTCCCGCTCTTGCTCTTGCTCTTGCTCTTGCTCTTGCTCTTGCTCTTGCTTTGGCTTTTGATCTTGGGCGCCCCGTTAAACCACGCTGGCCGAACGCAGGCATTGCGCAGTGGGCACCTCGGCATGGATGCCGAGGTAGCCGCGCTGGGCCATGGATGGCCCTTCGCGGCGGCCCACGGAGCAATGCCGGAGTGAGGGCACACCGAGCCTAGGCGAGGTGCCGAGTGGTGGGGCAAAGCGTTTTTGGTTACTTTTGGCGCTCTTCCAAAAGTGACCCGCTGTAAGAGCGGAACCGCCAGTAGCCGTTACCGCAATCAGCGCCATCGCCGCCGACCTGGCTGACGACGTCGACGGCTCACGCCGCAGCGTGATCCTGGCGATCAGCCGGATGGCCGAAGGGGTGCAGTTGTTGGTGGAGCGGGCGATGGATCGGCTGGAGGTTCAAGCGGCGGGCTGAGAGGCCTGCGGTGAATTGAAGATTGTCATCGCGAGCAAGCTCGCTCCCACACGGGGTCTGTGTCGAGCCGAAATATCGAGATCAACACCGATCAACTGTGGGAGCGAGCTTGCTCGCGATGGCGTCAGCCCGGTTGGCAGGCTAGATCAACCCCTTCTCATCATCATCGATCAACCGGCTCAACCCGCCCAGTGCTTCCCGGGCCTGGGTGCGGTCCATCAGTTTGGCCTGGGCCGCGGCTGGCAGGTCGGTGACGCGGATCACGCCTTTGCTGGTCAGCACCTGGATCAAGTCATCGAGTACCCGGATCATTTCCAGGTCGCTCTGCTTGAGCTGCTTGAGGCTGTTTTCCACCGCCTGGTTGGCGAACCAGTCCTGGATCTCGTGGCTGTCGGCCGGCAGGGTTTCGGTGGCTTCGGCATAAGCGGCGGCTTCTACGCGCACCAGCAGGCCTTGCGCATCGCGTTGCACATAAAACATCGGGCATCCCTCATGTATGAAGCGGCGTCATGCTGGGCAGCATAGGCCAACTGTGGGGGAGTATGAACACTTATCCCGTGGCGAGGGAGCTTGCTCCCGCGCCACGGGTTTTGTGTCAGGTTCAGCTGTTGTTGTGGTCGACCTTGATGGTCGGGTCACTGCCGGCGATCAACGAGTTCAGATTCACGTTCGACCAGTTGTTGCCTTCGAGCTTGATCGTCACGTCCGGCGCCGCCGCGGCACCGTTGGCCCCATTGAACTGGCCGGAGGTACTGACCTGCAGCGACGACACGCCATCGACCGTGCTGATCTTCAGGAAGTGGTCGATGGTGCTGCCGGTTTCGCCCTGCAACAGATCCCGCAGGTCGATCCGGTCGCCATCGGCGGCCTTGAAGTCCTTGATCACGTCGGTGCCGGTGTCGCCTGCCTTCCAGACAAAGGTATCGCCCCCCAGGCCGCCGATCAGGGTGTCATTGCCCTGGCCGCCGATCAGTGTGTCGTTACCCGTGCCACCCAGCAGGATGTCATTGCCCTTGCCACCGTTGAGCGTGTCGTTGCCGCCCTGGCCGAAAATGATGTCGTTGCCGGCGCCGCCCAACAGGGTGTCGTTGCCATCGTGGGCACCGGACACATCGAACGCGGTGTAGTGCTCGGTGATGTACTGGTGCACGTTGCTGGTGGTGACCTTGCTGACGTCCACGCCGTTCTGCTGGGCCACGAACGCCTGGATGGCCTGGTAGCCCTCGCCTGCAACGCCGTTGAAGCTCACCAGGTCGCCGAACAGGATGTCGTTGCCTTCGCCCCCGTTGACCGTGTCGGCGCCTGGCAGGGTCGCTTCGGTGTGGCCGATGATCGAGTTGGCCAGGTCTTTGGGGTCGATGTTGGTCTGCGGTTTTCCATCCGAGTCGTATGGCTTGAGATCGTCCAGGGTCACGCCATTGTTCAGGCCGATGGCCTCGACGTTGCTCAGGCCTTTCAACAGCGTGAAGCTGGCGTTCGAAGCTGTCGCCACCGAACCGCTGTCGCTCAGGTAGGAGAACTCGAAGGTTCCGTTGCCCTCGGCATGCACGGTACCGACATAGTTGTCATTCCAGTTCCTGCCGTTTTTGGTCGACAGGTACATTTCCCCATCTTCATAGATGGTGAACTTGTGCGTGCTGTCGATCGTCTGGGTGTAGTACTTGCCGACGGTGTAATTGGCCGCGCTCAAGACGTCATCGAGCTTGACGGTGCCGTACAGCGTCGGGTTCGTCTGTTCGCCTGCCTGATAAAGGTTCGGCTGGCCGTCGGTAATAAAGTACGTCAGGTTCTTCGCGTCGGTATTGGCCTGTGCCAGCGGGCTGTTGAAGAAGTTCGCCGTCGTCTTGAAGACGTCTTCGTAGTTGGTGCTGCCACCGGAAACCATTGAGTCAAGTACGTTCTTGAGCAGCGTCAATGCGTTCGGATCATTGAGGTTCACCGCAACGCTCTTGTTCACCTGGGTATCGAAGTCCGCCAGGAAAATGTTCACTGTTCCTGAGTTGCTACCCAGGCTTTGCTTGAGCGTGTTGAACACTGAGGTCAGCGAATTCTTGGCCGCAGTGACGGACGACGAACTCATGCTGCCGGAGCTGTCCACCATGAAGGCAATGTTGTAATTGACGCCCGGCACCACGGTCAGGCCGCCGATGTCGGCAACGACGATGTCGTTGCCGTCCGTGCCGGTGACGTTGTCGCTGCCGGAGGTGGCTGTCACGGCGTTGTACACCGCCGGATAAACCGTGACCGGGATCTGCGCGGTGCTGACCGCCGAGCCGCCGAGGGCTTCGGTAGAGGTCGAGGTCACGGTCAGGTTGAACTGGCCGTTGTAGTAGGTCGGTGGCGTCAGGGTCAGGCTGCCCAGGTTCCAGCCGGTGACCGAGGCTTCGCCGTTGCTGCCCACGGTCGCGGTATGGCCCGCGCCGTCGCTCAGCACGCTGCCTTCCGGAATGCCGCCGATCTTCACGCTCAGGCTTTCCGAACCGTCGGTGTCGGTCAGGGCCGTGGTGATCTTGGACAGGTTCACGCTGGTGCCTTCGGCACCTTCGTTGAGTTTGTAGCCGTCGTAATAACCTTCGCCATTGGTGCCGTGCAGGTCGGAGACGGTCACGCCGGCATTCGCCAGGTCGGCCACGCCGGTGTACAGCGGCACGCCGGCACTGCTCAGGTCCACTGGCGTGCCGCCGTTGACCGACAGGTTCACGTCGTAGCTGCCCGGGCCAGTCTGGTTATGGTGGTAGATGTCCAAGGTGTAGTAGCCGCTGGTGGTCGGTGTGAACGAGCCGTTCAATTTACCGCCTGCGCCCCAGGTGATGGCCGCAACGTCCTTGCCGCCGACGGTGACGAGCAGGCTGTCATCGCCGGTACCGCTGAAGGTGTAGGTCTTGCCGGCTTCGAGGAAGATCAGGCCGGAAGTTTTCGACGCGGTGCCCGGGTTCACGTTGCTGTCGGACTGGACGTTGGTCACGTTGGTGCTGCTGTTCGGCGTGCCGGCGGCATCGATCACCGACTTGAGCGTGCCGGATGGCGCGCCGTTGCCATCGGTGCCCAGGCCCGACAGGCCGGTCCAGACTTCCTTGATCAGCCCGGTGGAGGTCACGTTGTTGCCGGCCACGTTGAGGGTCGGTGCGTCGGCGACCGGCGTGATGTCGATCTTCACCGTGCCGGTATTGCCCAGCGCCTGGCCGTCGGTTGGCTGGAAGCTGATCTGTGCGTAATCGGCCTTTTGATCGCCCACGCCGCTCGGGTTGCCGTTGGCGCCGGATTCGTTGGCGTCCGGGGTGAAGCGCAGCTTGCCAGCGTCGATGTCAGCCTTGGTGAAGGTCTGGTTGTTGGCCACGTCCTTCCAGGTGGCACCGTCCAGGTACTGCAACTTGCCGTCGCTCGGCAGCCCGGTGATTTTCACACCCTGGCTGGCGGCGGCGCTGTCCACGTCGCTGATACCGAACGTCGACCAGCCGAGCACCAGTGAAGTGTCTTCGGTGCCGGTCACCGCGCCACCGGTGGCTACTGGCGCGTCGTTAACCCCGACCACGTTCACGGTGGTGGTGGCCGTGTTGGAGTAGTTGGTGCCGTCGGTCACCGTCACGGTGATGATGCGCGGTACGGTACTCGGGTCATCGCTGCTGTTGGTGAAGCTGATGTTCTTGATCTGCTGCATGTAGTCGGCCAGCGTCGCATTGCCCGACAGCGTCAGCACGATCTTGCCGTCGGTGCTGTTGGCGTTGATGCTGATGCCGTTGACGCTGTTGCCCAGGTTCAGCACATCGCCAGGCTGACGGTTGGTCAGCACGATGGTCGCGCCGGTCAGCAGGGTGCTGTCCGGGTCGGTGATCTTCAGGTCGGTGTCACCGATGGACACGCCCGGGCCAGTGGTGCCTTCGGTGAAGGTCACCTGGTAGTCGGCCCCGGTCTTGCCGCTGGAGTTGTTGGCGTCCAGGTCGAGTACCGGCGGCGCATCGTTGTCGATGATCGACGTGCTGACGCTGCCGTTGGTGCCGCTGACGCCCAGGTGCTCGAAGTTGCCACCGGTGGCCGAGTCGATCTTGACCACGAAGTTTTCGGTGCCTTCGGTGATCTTGTCGTCCAGCGTCGCGACGTTGAAGGTGGCGCTGGTGGCGTTGGCCGGGATCTTCACGGTGTAGACGCCGGTGAAGTCCGAACCGTCGGCCGCAGTGCCGCTGTAGACGATCTTGACGGTCACTTCTGTCTGCGCCGGGTTGGTCAGGCTGACGGTGTACGTCGCGGTCTGGCCTTCGGTGACGGACGTGCTGCCGGTGATGCTGACGGTGGTGTTGTCGACGGTATCGCCCACGGTCGTCGACGCGCCGGTCTTATCGACAGCGATGGCTTCGAGGTTGCCGCCGGAAGCCGATTTGATCGTTTCGGTGATGGACGGAGCACCAGTGTAGACATCGTTGCCAGCAGCCACATCCAATACGCCCGAGCTTGCGCCGGCGGCGATGGTGATGGTTTTGCCGCTGTCGAGGGTGACGGTGACCGGACCGTTTTGTGCGGTGACGGGTTTGCCATCGGCACCGGTCAAGGTAGCGGTGTAGGTGATCGTGCCGTTTTC
>NZ_FNOA01000056.1:0-2201 GCF_900106885.1 Pseudomonas sp. NFACC14 | reverse complement strand
CGATGCGGCACCAGCACACCCTTCGGTGTGCCGGTAGAACCGGAGGTGTACATGATGTAGGCAACCGCTTCGGCGCTCTGGGTCAGGTCGAGGTTCGTGTACGCTTCCTCCAGCGCCACATCGTCCAGGTCGACACGCAGCACGCCTTCAGGCACGTCCATGCCAGCCAGGGTCAGCAAAACCTTCGCCCCGCTGTCTTCGACCATGAACTGCTGGCGTTCCAGGGGCGCGTGGATATCCAGCGGCACAAAGGCGGCAGCGCATTTGAGCACTGCCAGTTGGCTGACCAACAGTTCAAGAGAACGCTCCAGCAAAATCGCCACGCGCTCCCCCGGCTGTACGCCCAGGCCGACCAGATGACGGGCCAGGCGATTGGCCCGGTCGTTCAGCTCGGCGTAGGTCAGGCTGTGCTCGTCATGCACGGCCGCCGGCGCCTCGGGATTGGCCTGTACCCGTGCCTCGAACAGACCATGGACGGTCCTGTCCTGCGGATAGCTGCGGGTCGTGGCATTGAACTCCACCAGCAGTTGGCGACGCTCGGCCGACGGCAGGACCGATACGCTGTTCAATGGCGTCTGTGGCGCCTGCTCCAACGCAGACACCAGGTTCTCCAGCACCACGTTCATGTAAGCGCAGATCCGCTGCGCGCCGATCTGCGGCAACGCCAGCGCGCTCAGGTGGAAATCTTCGCCCAGATCGTCCACCGACAGGGTCAGCGGGTAGTTGGTGCGCTCTTCGTTGCTCAGGAGCTCGATGCCGTTCCAGGCCGCCAATGCATCGGCCGAAGTCACATCCGCGCTGCTGTGCCGATAGTTGAGCAAGGCACTGAACAGCGGCATCGGCGCGACCACGCCGCTGCAACGCTGGGCCAGGGCCAGGGACGCATGCTCATGACCCAGCAGGCCGGTCAACCGGGCATGTGCGGCCTTGGTACTGCCGCGCACATCCTGGTCGCCCACATCCAGCCGAAGCGGCAAGGTGTTGATGAACATGCCCAATGCATGTTCGGCACCGTCACCACCCTGCATCCGGCCCATCAACACGGTGCCGAATACTACGTCCTGTTTGCCGGACACCTGGCTCAATACCCGCGCCCAGGCCAGGTGATGCAGGCTCGCGGCACTCACGCCCAACGTCCGGGCCTGGGCCCGCAGACGGCGACTCAGGCCTGCGCAAAGGTGCAACCCGGCCTCCTCGATATCGCTGCCGTCGCCACGCACATCCTGTACACCGAAGGGCAGCGTCGGTTCGTCGATGTCGCCGAGCATGTCGCGGAAAAATGCTTCATGTTCCTCGCGGCTGACACCCAGGCGAGCCTGGGCCACGTAGTTGCGGAAAGGTGCCGCTCCACCCAGTTGATCGCCCTGGCCCAACAGATGCGCCTGCATTTCGTGGCGCACCACTTCCAGTGCCGTGTGATCCAGTGCCATGTGATGGAACAGCAACAGCGCGACCCAGCGCTGGTTGGCCGGGTCATGGGCAAAGGCAATGCGCATCAGCGGTGCCTGTTGCATGTCGAGACGGTAATGCAGTGTGTCGAAGCGCTCGCGCAGCTGTCTGGCGATATCCCCCGCCTCGGCGGCCAGTATCACCTCCTCGACCGCCAGCTGCGCTTTGCGCCAGACCACTTGCACCGGCTCGTCCAGGCCTTCCCAGACCACCGACGTACGCAGGATGTCATGGCGATCGATCACCGCCTGCAGCGCATGGGCAAATGCGTCCAGGCGCCCATGGTCGGTGACGGTGAACGTCGCCTGCAACACATAGGGGTCACCGGTGGCCGCTGCAATGTGGTGGTAGAGAATGCCTTCCTGCAACGGTGCCAGGGGGTAGATGTCTTGCACATTGCGCGCACCACCCGGCACCGTCGCGACGATGCGGTCGATGGCCTGCTGGTCCAGAGCGACCAGCGGCAGCATCGACGGCGTGATTCGAGTGCTCCCCAGCAGAATCCCGTTGTCCGGCACCTCGACATCGCGACCGCTACCGACCGCGGCGGCCAGCGCCATCAAGGTCGGCTGGCCAAACAGCACGCGCACGTCAGCGCTCAGACCGACCTGGCGCATGCGCCCGATCAGGCTGACGGCCAGCAGCGAATGACCACCGAGCTCGAAGAAGTGGTCGTGACGGCCGACCTGTTGCAGGCCCAGCAGGTCCTGCCAGATCTGCGCCAGGGCGATTTCGGTCTCACCTTGTGGAGC
>NZ_FNOA01000029.1:0-66888 GCF_900106885.1 Pseudomonas sp. NFACC14 | reverse complement strand
AGTGACTGACACTACGCCTTCGCGAGCAAGTCCGCTCCCACAGGGTCAATGCAGGGTTTCAGAGTTCGCCGAGGGCTTCGATCAGGGCCTGGTTCTGCTCCGGTGTGCCGATGCTGATCCGTAGGAATTGGGCAATCCGCTCCTGCTTGAAGTGCCGCACGATCACCCCCTGCTCCCGCAGTTTCGCCGCCAAGCCCGCCGCATCGTGCCGGGGGTGGCGGGCGAAGATGAAGTTGGCCGCCGAGGGCAGCACTTCAAAGCCCTTGACTTCCAGTTGGGCCACAACCCATTCACGGTGCTCGATGACCAACCGGCAGGTCCGGTCGAAATGCTCGCGATCATCGAACGCCGCCGCGCCGCCGACGTTCGCCAGGCGATCCAGCGGGTAGGAGTTGAAGCTGTTCTTGATCCGCTCCAGCGCTTCGATCAGGTCCGGATGGCCCACCGCCAGGCCCACGCGCAGCCCCGCCAGCGAGCGGGACTTGGACAGTGTCTGGGTCACCAGCAGGTTCGGATAACGATCCACCAGGCTGATGGCCGTCTCGCCACCGAAGTCGATGTAGGCCTCGTCGACCACCACCACCGAATCCGGGCTGGCCTTGAGGATCCGCTCGACCGCGTCCAGCGCCAGCAGGCAGCCGGTGGGTGCGTTCGGGTTGGGGAAAATGATCCCGCCGTTGGGCTTGGCATAGTCCGCCGGATCGATCTGGAACTGTGCGTCGAGGGGCACGGCGTCGAACTGGATGCCATACAACCCGCAATACACCGGATAAAAGCTGTAGCTGATGTCCGGGAACAACAGCGGCTGGTCGTGCTGCAACAGACCGTGAAAGATGTGTGCCAGCACTTCATCCGAGCCGTTACCCAGGAACACCTGGTTGCTCTGCACGCCGTAGTAGCGGGCCACGGCGCCTTTGAGCAGGTCACTGTTGGGGTCCGGATACAGGCGCAGGTTGTCGTTCAGTTCGGTCTGCATCGCCGCCAGGGCCTTGGGCGATGGGCCGTAAGGGTTCTCGTTGGTGTTGAGCTTGACCAAGCGGGTCAGCTTCGGTTGCTCGCCCGGCACGTAGGGCACCAGGGTCTTGACGAACGGGCTCCAGAATTTACTCATTTCAGTTCCCCTGCCCTTCAACGGATTGCTCATCAAGAATGCGGAACTCGGCGCTGCGGGCGTGGGCGCTCAGCGATTCGCCACGGGCCAGCACCGAGGCGGTCTTGCCCAGTTCGGAAGCACCCTGCTCGGAGCAGAAGATGATCGACGAACGCTTCTGGAAGTCATACACCCCCAGCGGCGACGAAAAGCGGGCGGTGCCGGAAGTCGGCAACACGTGGTTGGGCCCCGCGCAATAATCGCCCAGTGCCTCGCTGGTGTGGCGGCCCATGAAGATCGCGCCGGCGTGGCGGATCTGTGGCAGCCAGGCTTGCGGATCGGCAACGGACAATTCCAGGTGTTCCGGCGCGATGCGGTTGGCGACCTCGATGGCCTGCGCCATGTCATCGACCTTGATCAGCGCCCCACGGCCGTTGATCGAGGTGTTGATGATCTCGGCGCGGTCCATGGTCGGCAGCAGCTTGTCGATGCTGGCAGCGACCTTGTCGAGGAACTCGGCGTCCGGGCTGACCAGGATCGCCTGGGCGTCTTCGTCGTGCTCGGCCTGGGAAAACAGGTCCATGGCGATCCAGTCCGGATCGGTCTGGCCGTCGCACACCACGAGGATTTCCGAAGGGCCCGCGATCATGTCGATGCCGACCTGGCCAAACACGTGACGCTTGGCGGTGGCGACATAGATATTGCCCGGCCCGACCACCTTGTCCACCCGTGGCACGCTTTCGGTGCCGTAGGCCAGCGCAGCCACGGCCTGGGCTCCGCCGATGGTGAATACCCGGTCCACCCCGGCGATGCAGGCGGCGGCCAGCACCAGCTCGTTGATTTCACCCCGCGGGGTCGGGACGACCATGACCACTTCGGTCACGCCGGCGACCTTGGCCGGGATGGCGTTCATCAGCACCGAGGATGGATACGACGCCTTGCCGCCCGGCACATACAGGCCGGCGCGATCCAGCGGCGTGACTTTCTGGCCCAGCACCGTGCCGTCGGCTTCGGTGTAGCTCCAGGAGTCCTGTTTCTGCCTTTCGTGATAGTCACGCACCCGCGACGCGGCTTTTTCCAGGGCTTCGCGCTGGGGCACGGTGATCCGGGTCAGGGCCAGTTCCAGGCGCTCGCGCGGCAGGATCAGGTCGGCCATGGACGCCACTTGCAGGCCGTCGAATTTCTGGGTGAACTCCACCAGGGCGGCATCGCCACGCTCGCGCACGGCCTTGATGATGTCCAGCACCCGCTGATTGACCGAGTCGTCAGACACGCTTTCCCAGCTCAGCAGATGATCCAGATGATGTGCGAAATCCGGATCGGCAGCGTTGAGTCGGCGAATCGAAGTGGGAGCGGTCATAGCGAGGGCCTCATTAATGGCAAATGCTCAGGCGCCCTAAGCTACCAGTCCATTCGCGTGGGCACCTGAGAAAATTGGCTATGACACGGATAGACGGGCGCGACTCGAGGTCGCGCAGGTGAATCAGCCGCGGTGTCGCGATTCCACTGCCTTGCGCAGAGTATCGATCAGAGCCTGGATACGAGCATGCTGCATTTTCATCGACGCCTTGTTGACGATCAACCGGGAGGTGATGTCAGCGATGAAATCCTGGGGTTCCAGACCGTTGGCCCTCAGGGTGTTGCCGGTGTCGACCACGTCGATGATCTTGTCCGCCAAGCCGATCAGCGGCGCCAGCTCCATCGAACCGTACAGCTTGATGATGTCGACCTGACGTCCCTGCTCGGCGTAATAACGCTTGGCAATGTTGACGAACTTGGTCGCCACGCGCAAACGCCCCTTGGGCTCCGGCGCGCCGACTTTACCGGCGGTCATCAGCTTGCAACGGGCGATCTGCAGGTCCAGGGGCTCGTACAGGCCCTGGCCGCCGTATTCCATCAGCACGTCCTTGCCGGCAACGCCCAGGTCGGCGGCACCATGTTCCACATAGGTCGGCACATCGGTGGCACGCACGATCAGCAAGCGCACATCGGCCTGGGTCGTGGGGATGATCAGCTTGCGGCTCTTGTCCGGATTCTCGGTCGGCACAATGCCCGCTTCAGCCAGAAGCGGCAGGGTGTCATCAAGGATGCGGCCCTTGGACAGTGCGATGGTCAACATGGGAAACGTCAGTCCTTATCAAGGTACTCATGCCCGGTCGCAAGCGGCGCCGGACACACATCGAGGGTGCAGACACCCTCGACCTGAAACGAAATCAACGGGCACATCCGTGTACCCATGCAGCCGGAACTAGCCCGGCACGCGGCGGATCTTGGCGCCGAGCATCTGCAGTTTTTCTTCGATGCACTCGTAGCCACGGTCGATGTGGTAGATGCGGTCGATCAGGGTATCGCCTTCGGCAACCAGGGCCGAGATGACCAGGCTGGCCGACGCCCGCAGGTCGGTGGCCATGACTGGCGCGCCCTTGAGCTTCTCGGTGCCGGTGACGATGGCCGTGTTGCCTTCGACCTGGATCTTGGCGCCCATGCGGTGCAGTTCGTAGACGTGCATGAAGCGGTTTTCGAAGATCGTCTCGATGACCGCGCCCGTGCCTTCGGCAATGGCGTTGAGGGAGATGAACTGCGCCTGCATGTCGGTCGGGAACGCCGGGTATGGAGCGGTCCGCACGTTGACAGCCTTGGGCCGCTTGCCGTGCATGTTCACTTCGATCCAGTCTTCGCCGCAGGTGACTTCGGCACCGGCTTCCTTGAGCTTCTCCAGGACGGCTTCGAGGATGGTCGGATCTGTGTCCTTGACCTTGACGCGGCCACCGGTGACCGCAGCGGCCACCAGGTAGGTGCCGGTTTCGATCCGATCCGGCATCACCTTGTAGGTGGCCGAATGCAGGCGCTCGACGCCATCGATGGTGATGGTGTCAGTGCCGGCACCGCTGATCTTGGCGCCCATGGCGATCAGGAAGTTCGCCAGGTCGACCACTTCAGGCTCGCGGGCGGCGTTTTGCAGCACGCTGCGGCCCTTGGCCAGTGCGGCGGCCATCATGATGTTCTCGGTACCGGTCACGCTGACGGTATCGAAGAAGAAGTTCGCGCCGCGCAAGCCGCCTTCCGGCGCCTTGGCCTTGATGTAGCCGCCTTCGACGTCGATCACCGCGCCCATGGCTTCCAGGCCGCGGATGTGCAGGTCCACCGGACGCGAGCCGATGGCGCAACCGCCAGGCAAGGCGACTTCGGCTTCACCGAAACGGGCGACCATCGGGCCCAGTACCAGGATCGACGCACGCATGGTCTTCACCAGCTCGTACGGGGCGATCAGGGTCTTGATGGTGCGTGGGTCGATCTCGACGCTGAGCTTCTCGTCGATCACCGGCTCGATGCCCATGCGGCCGAACAGCTCGATCATCGTGGTGATGTCGTGCAGGTGCGGCAGGTTGGCCACGGTCACAGGACCATCGCACAGCAGGGTTGCGGCCAGGATGGGCAGGGCGGAGTTCTTTGCCCCGGAAATACGGATTTCGCCATCAAGACGAACGCCGCCGGTAATAATCAGTTTATCCATAAGAATCTCGAGGCCCTTGGGCTCAGGTGCGCTCGGCCCAGGCCGCGCTGCTGAAAAATTTCATCGTGACCGCGTGGATGCTGCCATCGGCAATCCATGGGTTCAAATGGGCATAGATGCTCTGCTGGCGCTTCACTGGGCTCAATGCCGCCAGTTCATCGCTGATCACGTTCAGCTGGAAGTTGCAGCCTTCGCCTTCAACTTCCACCTGTGTACCAGGCAGCTTTCCTTCAAGGAAGCTCTTCACTTCTACAGCCTGCATGCTCAACCTCAATCGGCGCCCTGTGCGCGCGGGTCGCACATCATACAAAAAAGCCCCGCGCCTGCGAACCCCGCGAAGCAGGACTCTGACGGGGGGACTTTTCCAACAATGTGGGTCAGGGGTGCGCCAACAGCTCGGTCAGCTCGCTGACCTGGGCTATTTCGCGCATGTCTTCGGGCATCCCACGGATGCTCCACGTTTTGCCGGCCGCCTTGGCGTCCCGCATGAAGCACAGCAGCAGCGACAAGCCGACACTGCTGGACTTCTGCACCGCCGAGCAGTCAATGACCACCTCGGTGGCACCGACGGACTTGATCAGCGCCTGGCCCTGCTTGCGCAAGGCCGGGCCGGTGCGGTAGTCCAGCACGCCACTGAGCAGCAGCTCACCCGCGTCGCCCAGACGAACGGCCGACTCACTCACCGACTCGATCATTGTTCCTGCTTCTCTTTGGCTTCTTCGGTCACTTCCTTGGCCTTGGCGACTTCGCCAGCCCAACCGTCGATGGTCTTGTCCAGGTCGTTGCCATTGCGCTGCATCGCGTCGGCGAACTGATCGCGGAACAGCTTGCCAATGTTGATGCCATTGATGATCACGTTGCGCACCTTCCACTCGCTGTTGATCTTCTCCAGCGTGTAGGAGACAGGATAGACCGCGCCGTTGTTGCCCTTGACCTGCATGTCGACGCTGGTGCGGGTACCGCTTTCATCCTTGGCCGGGGAGACGGTGATGCCCTGGTTGTTGTATTCCAGCAGGGCGTTGCCATAGAACTGCATCAGGCTGCGCTTGAAGTTCTCCTGGAAGCGGGTCATCTGCGCCGGGGTCGCCTTGCGCGAGTACTTGACGGTCATGATGCTCTTGGAGATGCCATCGGCGTCCACCACAGGGCCGACGATGCCGTTCAGCGCGTCATAGAACGCGCTGGGGTCTTGCTTGTACTTCTCTTTATTGGCGGCAAGGTCCGCCAACAACCGGGTGGTCGTGTCCTGGATGATGTCATGGGCCGAAGGCGCGGCCACGGCGTTGGCCATCAACGGCAGCGCCGCGAGCAACACCAACAGGCTACGTCGCAAGATAGAGATCATTCAAAAGCTCCTCATTTGGCGTCTTTGCTAACGGTATTGAGCAGGAATTTACCGATCAGGTCCTCGAGCACCAGGGACGACTGCGTGTCATGGATGACACCGCCGTCCTTGAGCACGGTGTCTTCCCCTCCCACGCTGATGCCAATGTATTTCTCGCCCAGCAGCCCGGCCGTGAGGATAGACGCCGTGGAGTCAGTCGGCAGGTTGTCCACGCGCTTTTCCAGCTGCAGCGTCACCCGACCGGTGAAATCCTCGCGGTTCAGATCGATTGCCGTGACCTTGCCGATGGTCACACCGGCCATGGTCACCTTGGCTCTGACCGTCAAACCGGCGATATTGTCAAAGTTGGCATAAAGTTTATAAGTATCGGTGCTTGCCGTCGGCGCCAGTCCACTGACCCGCAAGGCCAGCAGCAGCAAAGCCAGGATGCCAGCCAGCAAGAAAAGGCCGACACCGATTTCCAGGGTGCGGTTTTGCATCAGAAATCTCCAAACATCAAGGCGGTCAGAATAAAGTCGAGGCCCAGGACCGCCAGCGAGGCGTACACCACGGTCTTGGTTGTGGCACGGCTGATCCCCTCTGAAGTGGGCTCACAGTCATAGCCTTGAAACACGGCGATCCAGGTCACGACGAACGCGAACACGGCACTTTTGATCACGCCATTGAGGACATCATCGAGGAAGTCGACGCTGTTTTGCATGTTCGACCAGTAGGAACCTTCATAGACCCCCAGCCAGTCGACGGCCACCCAGGAGCCGCCCCAGATCCCCACGACGCTGAAAATCATCGCCAGCACCGGGAGGGAAATGAAGCCGGCCCACAGGCGCGGGGCAATGATGTACTTGAGTGGATCGACACCGATCATTTCCAGGCTGGACAACTGCTCGGTGGATTTCATGTTACCGATTTCAGCCGTCAGCGCCGAACCGGCTCGCCCGGCGAACAGCAGCGCCGTCACCACCGGACCCAGCTCACGCAGCAACGTCAGGGCGACCATCTGCCCGACCGCCTGCTCCGAACCGTAGCTGGACAGAATGCTGAAGCCCTGCAGCGCCAACACCATGCCGATGAAGATCCCGGAGACCACGATGATCACCAGGGACATCACGCCCACCGAGTGCAGCTGCTTGACCAGCAGGCCAAAGCCGCCGCCCGTCGCGCTGCGACCGAGCAAGGCGTGCATCAGGAACAGCGAGGAACGGCCCAGCACCGCCACCACATCGATGCCGGAGCGACCGAACAGACGAACTCTTTCCAACAGTGATTTCTTGCGCATCAGCGCTTCCCCAGCAGATCGGTACGGTAATCCGTGGCCGGAAAATGGAACGCCACCGGCCCGTCCGGATCACCCTTCATGAATTGGCGAATGCGCGGGTTGTCCGAATCCGCCAGTTCCTGCGGTGTGCCCTGCCCCAACACCTGGCCGTCGCCGACCACATAGATGTAGTCGGCAATGCTGGCGGTTTCGGCCAGGTCATGGGAGACCACGATACTGGTGATGCCCAGCGCATCGTTGAGCAGGCGGATCAGCCGCACGAGCACCCCCATGGCGATCGGGTCCTGGCCGACGAAGGGTTCGTCGTACATGAGGATCTTCGGATCGAGGGCAATCGCCCGCGCCAGCGCGACCCGCCGCTTCATGCCGCCGGACAGCTCGTCGGGCATCAGGTCGATGGCGCCACGCAGCCCGACGGCCTGCAACTTGAGCAGGACGATGTCGCGGATCATCTCTTCCGGCAGGTCGGTATGGACCCGCAGCGGAAACGCCACGTTCTCGAACACATCGAGGTCGGTGAACAGCGCGCCGCTCTGGAACAGCACGCCCATGTGCTTGCGCGCATCGAACAGGTCGCTGCGAGACAATTGGGGAAGATTCTGGCCATTGACCCAGACTTCGCCGGCGCTGGGACGCAGCTGCGCGCCCATTAGCCGCAACAGCGTGGTCTTGCCACACCCGGAGGGCCCCATGATGCCGGTGACCTTGCCCCGTGGTATGCGAATATCGATGTCATTGAAAATGCTGCGCGTCCCTCGCTTGAAGGACAGTCCCTTCAGCTCGACCGCGTAGGCGTTGTCGGCACTCATCTAAACTCCTTGCGATGCAGCCTCACATTCGAATGCCCCGGGCAGCCGACAAGCGCCGGTACCGCCGGGCACACGAACCGGCGGCGAACTATATCACTGCAACAGCCAAGCGCCCAAGGCCAACGCCCCGCCCGTTAAGCCTGGCTTAAGGTAAATGCCACATTTTATGTCAAACGTTGTGGCCCCTTGAACAAAGCATGACGAACTTACGTGAGGGAATTGTTCATTACCGCTATAATCGCCGCCTTTTCATCGGGCTATACGATTTCAGACATGAGCCAATCCAGCGACCTGATTCAATCGGCACAACGTACCATCCGCCTCGAGCTCGAAGCCGTGCAAGGCTTGCTGCCCCATATCGACGCTGATTTCGTACGCGCCTGCGAGATGATTCTGGCCAGCAAGGGCCGCGTGGTCGTGGTCGGCATGGGCAAGTCCGGGCACATCGGCAACAAGATCGCCGCCACCCTCGCCAGCACCGGCACCACGGCCTTTTTCGTCCATCCGGCCGAAGCCAGCCATGGGGACATGGGCATGATCACCCGGGACGACATCATCCTGGCCCTGTCCAACTCCGGCTCCACCAACGAGATCATCACCCTGCTGCCGCTGATCAAGCGCCTGGGCATCCAGTTGATCAGCGTGACCGGCAACCCCGACTCGCCGCTGGCCAAGGCCGCCGAAGTGAACCTCAATGTCCATGTCGAACACGAAGCCTGCCCGTTGAACCTGGCACCGACCTCCTCCACCACCGCGGCCCTGGTCATGGGCGATGCCCTGGCCGTGGCGCTGCTGGAAGCCCGGGGCTTCACCGCGGAAGACTTCGCCTTTTCCCATCCCGGTGGCGCCCTCGGTCGTCGCCTGCTGCTGAAAGTCGAAAACGTGATGCACGCCGGCCAGGAACTGCCACAGGTCGTGCGCGGCACGCTGCTCAAGGACGCGCTCATGGAAATGACCCGCAAGGGGCTGGGCATGACGGTGGTCCTGGAGGACGACGGCAAGCTTGCCGGGATCTTTACCGACGGCGACCTGCGCCGCACCCTGGACCGCACCATCGACATCCACAGCGCGACCATCGAGCAAGTCATGACCCCCCACGGCAAGACCGCCCGCGCCGAGATGCTCGCCGCCGAGGCCCTGAAAATCATGGAAGACCACAAGATCAGCGCCCTGGTGGTCGTCGATGACGAAGACCGTCCGGTGGGCGCCCTGAACATGCACGATCTGCTGCGTGCGGGAGTCATGTAAATGAACACAGACCTGTTGCAACGTGGCAAAGCCATCAAGCTGGCCGTGTTCGATGTGGACGGCGTGCTGACCGACGGCCGCCTGTACTTCCTCGAAGACGGCAGCGAATTCAAGACCTTCAACACCCTCGACGGCCAAGGCATCAAGATGTTGATGGCCGCCGGCGTACAGACGGCTATCATCAGCGGCCGCAAGACCCCGGTGGTCGAACGGCGCGCGAAGAACCTCGGCATCCCGCACCTTTACCAGGGACGCGAAGACAAACTGGTGGTGCTGGACGAGCTTCTGGGCCAACTCAACCTAAGCTATGAACAGGTGGCCTACCTCGGTGACGACCTGCCAGACCTGCCGGTGATTCGCCGGGTCGGCCTGGGCATGGCGGTCGCCAACGCGGCCAGCTTCGTGCGCGAGCATGCCCACGGCATCACCACGGCGCGAGGCGGCGAAGGTGCCGCCCGCGAATTCTGTGAACTGATCCTGCGCGCCCAGGGCCGCCTCGAAGCGGCCAACGCCGCGTACCTGTGAGCCATTTATGCTGAGCAAAAAGATTCGCACCGTTGTGGTGTTTGCCTGTATCGCGGCGATTTTCGCCGCGGTGGGCTATTGGAACATCAGCCCCGAGCGGTTTCTCGACCAGCCCGCCGCCCAGGTCGAGGAACGGATCGACTGGTACGCGACCAACACCCATACCCTGCAGTACCTGCCCGACGGCAAAGTGCAATATGAGATGACGTCCGACAAGGTTGACCACGTAAAGGCCACTGACATTACGCTGGTCACCAAGCCGGACCTGAACATGTTCCGCGGCACCGAATTCCCGTGGCACGTGCAGAGCGAGCACGCCGAAGTCAACTCCGGCGGCACCGAAGTGGAACTGATCGACTCGGTACGCGTCGCCCGGACCGACGAGAAAAACCGCACGACCATCATCACCAGCACACGCATGACCGTGTTCCCACAGCAAGAATATGCGCAGACCGAGCAACCCGTTAGAATCGACGGCGCCGGGGGTGTATCGACCGGCACGGGAATGAAAGCGTATTTGAAGGAAAGCAGGATACACCTGCTATCGAACGTAAGAGGACAGTATGAAGCTCGCTAAAACCCTCCCTATTTTGCTCAGTCTGGGCGCAGCACTGGGAAGCGCGAGCGCCTGGGCTCTTCCCAACGACCGCGACCAGCCTATCCGCATCCAGGCCGACGACGCCCAGCTCGACGACAAGAATGGCGTCGCCACCTATAAAGGCGATGTGATCATCACCCAGGGTTCGATGAAGGTCACCGGCAACACCGTGACCATCACCCGCACCCCGACCGGCGATATCGATGTGGTGACCTCGGTGGGCAACCTGGCCTACTTCGAGCAACTGCAAACCGCGGGCGATACCAAGCCGGTACAGGGCTACGGGGTAACTATCCAGTACCACGCCGCCCAGGATCGCGTGGTCCTGATCGACCGCGCCAAGGTCGTCGACAAGGACAACAACGTCACCCAGGGCGAGAAAATCGTCTACGACACCGTCAAGAAACTGGCCAGCGCCGGCCGCGCCACCGGCAGCAAAGTGACCGAGCAGCGTCCGCGGATCGACATGGTGATCCAGCCTAAAAAGAAAACCGAGCAGAAGGCCCAGTAATGGCAACTCTGAAAGCCCAGCACTTGGCCAAGAGCTACAAGGGCCGGCAAGTCGTGCGCGATGTCAGCCTGTCCATCGACAGCGGCCAGATCGTCGGCCTGCTCGGCCCCAATGGCGCGGGCAAGACCACCTGCTTCTATATGATCGTCGGCCTGGTCCAGGCCGATCAGGGTCGCGTGCTGATCGACGACCTGGACGTCAGCCACCAGCCGATGCATGGCCGGGCAAAGGCCGGGATCGGCTATTTGCCGCAAGAAGCGTCGATCTTCCGCAAACTGTCGGTTGCCGACAACATCATGGCGATCCTCGAGACCCGCAAGGAGCTCGACAAGGCCGGCCGTCGCCAGGAACTGGAAAGCCTGCTGCAGGAATTCCACATCAGCCACATTCGCGACAACCTGGGCATGAGCCTGTCGGGTGGCGAACGGCGCCGCGTGGAAATCGCCCGCGCCCTGGCCACCGCACCGAAGTTCATCCTGCTCGACGAACCGTTCGCCGGCGTGGATCCGATCTCGGTGGGCGACATCAAGCAGATCATCCATCACCTCAAGGCCAAGGGCATCGGCGTGCTGATCACCGACCACAACGTGCGCGAGACCCTGGATATCTGCGAAACCGCCTACATTGTCAATGACGGCCAACTGATCGCCGAAGGTGACTCCGCCGCGATCCTGGCCAACGACCTGGTCAAGGAAGTCTACCTGGGCCATGAGTTCCGTCTGTAAGCACACGTGTCTGGCGAATTGCCTGGGCGTCGTTTAATTTTATTATGGCGACGCTCTAGGCAAACACTTCAGTTTCAGGCATATAATTTGCTTAAGTTTGGCGCT
Organism: Pseudomonas sp. NFACC14; assembly: GCF_900106885.1. Lineage (NCBI taxonomy): Bacteria > Pseudomonadati > Pseudomonadota > Gammaproteobacteria > Pseudomonadales > Pseudomonadaceae > Pseudomonas > Pseudomonas sp. NFACC14. The sequence goes on along the minus strand of NZ_FNOA01000029.1, from coordinate 55,142 downwards.
CCGGCGCCCTGTAGTGGATGGCGCATGTGCGCCGGCGAATAAGGTGTTAAGCCCCTGCCATGAAACCATCGCTAGTCTTGAGAATGGGCCAGCAGCTGACGATGACACCGCAGCTGCAACAGGCCATCCGCCTGCTCCAATTGTCGACCCTGGACCTGCAACAGGAAATCCAGGAGGCCCTGGAGTCCAATCCGATGCTCGAACGCCAGGAAGAAGGCGACGACTTCGACAACACCGATCCGCTGGCCGACAACGTCGAGCAGAAGACCAATACCGAGGTCCCGGAACCGTCCTACCAGGAAGCCGCCCCGACGGTGGATAACCTCGAGGATGGCGAATGGAACGAGCGCATCCCCAACGAGCTGCCCGTGGACACGGCCTGGGAAGACGTCTACCAGACCAGCGCCAGCAACCTGCCCAGCAGCGATGACGACGAGTGGGACTTCACCACCCGTACCTCGGCCGGCGAAAGCCTGCAAAGCCACCTGCTGTGGCAACTGAACCTGGCGCCGATGTCCGACACCGATCGCCTGATCGCCGTAACCCTGATCGACTGCATCAACAACCAGGGCTACCTGGACGAGACCCTCGAAGAGATCCTCGAAGCCTTCGACCCCGAGCTCGACATCGAGCTGGACGAGATCGAAGCCGTCCTCCATCGCATCCAGCAATTCGAACCGGCCGGCATCGGCGCCCGCAACCTGGGCGAGTGCCTGCTGCTGCAACTGCGCCAGTTGCCTGCCAAGACGCCATGGCTGGCCGAAGCCAAGCGATTGGTCACCGATTACATCGACCTGCTGGGCGGTCGCGACTACAGCCAGTTGATGCGGCGCATGAAGCTCAAGGAAGATGAGCTGCGCCAGGTCATCGAGCTGGTCCAGAGCCTCAACCCGCGCCCCGGCTCGCAGATCGAATCCACCGAGCCTGAGTACGTGGTACCCGACGTGATCGTGCGCAAGCACAACGATCGCTGGCTGGTGGAGCTCAACCAGGAGTCGGTGCCCAAGCTGCGGGTCAACGCCCAGTACGCCGGCTTCGTCAAGCGCGCCGACACCAGCGCCGACAACACCTTCATGCGCAACCAGTTGCAGGAAGCCCGCTGGTTCATCAAAAGCCTGCAAAGCCGCAACGAAACCCTGATGAAAGTGGCCACCCAGATCGTCGAGCATCAGCGCGGCTTCCTGGAGTACGGCGATGAGGCGATGAAACCGTTGGTCCTGCATGACATTGCCGAGGCAGTGGGCATGCACGAGTCGACGATTTCCCGGGTGACCACCCAGAAATTCATGCATACCCCCCGGGGCATCTATGAATTGAAATACTTTTTCTCCAGCCACGTCAGCACCTCCGAAGGCGGCGAATGCTCGTCCACGGCCATCCGCGCGATCATCAAAAAACTGGTGGCCGCGGAAAATCAGAAAAAGCCGTTGAGTGACAGCAAGATCGCTGGTTTACTGGAGGCACAAGGCATTCAGGTGGCCCGCCGTACCGTCGCCAAATACCGCGAATCCCTCGGGATCGCGCCTTCGAGCGAACGCAAGCGGTTGATGTAACAGGCCACGCCACAGCGTTCCAGTGGCAGGCATTTCTGCCTGCCGCTTTATGCACTGGCAACGAAGGAGAAGCTGTATGCAAGTCAACATCAGTGGACACCAACTGGAAGTGACCGAACCCCTGCGCACCTACATCGGCGAAAAACTCGACCGGTTGGAGAGGCATTTCGACAAGATCACCAACGTGCAAGTCACGATGAACGTCGAGAAGCTGCTGCAGAAAATCGAAGCCACGCTGCATATCCCCGGCGGAGAAGTGGTCGCCAACGCAGAGCACACAGACATGTACGCCGCGATTGACCTGCTGACCGACAAGCTGGATCGCCAACTCAAAAAGCATAAGGAAAAGACCCAGAGCCTCCTCCAGGGCGCGACCGGTCGTTAACCCCCCCAATCCATGATCCGACTAGAAAACATCCTGACCCCCGGCCGTTCCCTGGTGAACGCGCCGGGCGGCAGTAAAAAGAAAGCCCTCGAACAAACTGCCAACCTGATCCACCGCGAAGTGCCGGATCTGGGAATGCAGGACGTCTTCGAGGCGCTGGTTGCCCGTGAAAAACTCGGTTCCACCGGTTTTGGCAACGGCATCGCCATCCCCCATTGCCGCCTCAAGGGTTGTATCGCGCCCATCAGCGCACTGTTGCACCTTGAAGCCCCCATAGATTTCGATGCCATCGACGGCGCTCCGGTCGACCTGCTGTTCGTATTGCTGGTTCCGGAAGCGGCGACCGATGCGCACCTCGAGCTGCTGCGCCAGATCGCCAGCATGCTGGACCGCAAGGAAGTGCGCGAGAAACTGCGCGGCGCGTCGAGTAACGAAGCTCTGTACCAGGTGGTCCTGGACGAGCAGAACGGTCATTAAACATGCGCATGATCATCGTCAGTGGCCGCTCCGGCTCCGGTAAAAGCACGGCCCTCAACGTGCTTGAGGACAGCGGCTACTATTGCATCGACAACCTGCCCGCCGGCCTGCTGCCGGAACTGGCCGAGCGCGCCCTGATCCACACCGAGCTGGCGCAGCCGCTGGTGGCGGTGTCCATCGATGCGCGCAACCTGCCGAGCCATCTGTCGCGCTTTCCAGAACTGCTGGAAGAAGTGCGCAGCCGGCATATTCAATGCGATGTGTTGTACCTGGATGCCGATGAAGAGACGCTGCTCAAGCGTTTTTCCGAAACCCGCCGGCGTCACCCGCTGAGCAACGCCAACCGCTCCCTGGCCGAAGCCATCGAAGATGAAAGCCAGCTGCTGGGGCCGATCGCCGACCTGGCGGACCTGAAGGTCAACACCACGCACCTGAACCTGTATCAGTTGCGCGACACCATCAAGCTGCGCCTGCTGAACCAACCGGAACCGGGCACGGCATTCCTGGTGGAGTCGTTCGGCTTCAAGCGTGGCATGCCGGTAGACGCCGACCTAGTGTTCGATGTGCGCTGCCTGCCCAACCCTTATTGGAAACCGGAACTGCGCGAGCAGTCCGGGCTCGATCAACCGGTGATCGACTACCTGGCCGCACAGCCGGACGTCGAGGAAATGTACCAGGACATCTCCAGCTACCTGCTCAAATGGCTACCCCGCTTTGCCGCGAGCAACCGCGCCTATGTCACGATCGCCATCGGCTGTACCGGCGGCCATCACCGCTCCGTCTACCTGACCGAACGCCTCGGTCAGCTCCTGCAAAAATCCCTGAAGAATGTCCAGGTTCGCCACCGCGACCTCAGCTAAAGGATTCACACCGCGATGCCTGCTCAGGAAATTGAAATCATCAACAAGCTGGGTTTGCATGCCCGAGCGTCGGCCAAGTTTGTCGGAGTCGCGGGACAGTTCAAGGACACCACCATCAGGGTCGGCCGCACGCCGGAATCCACGGTCGACGGCAAAAGCATCATGGCGATGATGATGCTCGCCGCCGGCAAGGGCACCAAGATCCACCTGAGCACTGAAGGGGATCAGGCACAGGAAGCGATGGATGCCCTGGTAGACCTGATCAACCGATATTTCGACGAAGGCGAATAACCCCCTGTGGCGAGGGGATAAATCCCCTCGCCACAAATGGTCCCTTCCCACGGATGATCCCTGTCACACAGATTCCCCCTGTCACGCCAACGCCGTATCCAGCACCATCATCAGGCAAAACCCCACCAACAAACCCAGGCTCGCCAGTTTCTCGTGACCATTGCGGCGGGATTCGGGAATGACCTCATGGGTCACCACCAGCAGCATCGCCCCAGCCGCCAACGCCAGGCCCAGGGGCAAGAGCAGCTCGGCCAGGCTCACCAACCAGGCGCACAGCAGCGCGAACACGGGCTCGACCAACCCTGACGCCGCGCCAATCAGGAACGCCTTGACCCGCGACATGCCCGCCGTGGCCAGTACCAGCGCGATCACCAGCCCTTCGGGGACATCCTGCAAGGCGATGCCCATCGCCAGGCTGTCGGCATCCGGCATGCCGCCGCCCGCCGACACGCCCACCGCCATGCCTTCTGGAATGTTGTGGGCGATGATGGCGAACACGAACAGCCAGATCCGCGGCGCAATGATCGGGCGTCCCGGCGCCGCCACCAGCCTTTCGGGGCTGGCCGAGACCTTGCGGTCCATCAGGTAAAGCCCGAACGCCCCCGACAGAATGCCAAAACAGATAAGGCCGCTGGCCGCCCAAGGCGTGAAGCCCAACTGCTGCGCCGCGGCAATGCCCGGCACGATCAGCGAAAACGCCGTGGCCGCGAGCATCACCCCGGCCCCGAAGCCCAGCAGCGAATCGCTCACGGCCTGGGGCATGCGCCGGATGACCAGCACCGGCACGGCTCCCAGCGCGGTGCCCAAGGCACAAAGTCCGCCGCCCTGAAGGGCTCGCAACAGCCTGGGCTCCAGGTCCAGCCACGCCAGGCCCTGGGCCGCCAACAACGTCATCCCGGCCAACAGCAACAACGACCCCAAGGCATAGCGGAACATCCGTCCGCTTCCAATCGCCAGTGTTTGAGTATCCATAGTCAGCCTTGGAGGGGGTTCATGAAGGACTCGACGCCAGCGCCGCCTGATAGCGTCGGGCGACTTCAGGCCAATTGATCACGTTGTAGAAGGCGCTGATGTATTCCGGACGACGGTTCTGGTAGCGCAGGTAATAGGCATGCTCCCAGACGTCCAGGCCAAGAATCGGCGTGTTGCCATTCATCAGCGGACTGTCCTGGTTGCCGCTGCTCTCTACCACCAGGGTCTTTTGCGGGGTCACGCTCAACCAGGCCCAGCCGCTGCCGAAACGGGTCAGCGCCGCTTTGGTGAATGCTTCCTTGAAACGTTCGACACCGCCCAGTTGCGCATCGATCGCCGCCGCCAGGGCACCCTCGGGCAGACCGCCGCCCTGGGGCGTCATCACCTCCCAGAACAACGAGTGATTGGCATGGCCACCACCCTGGTTGATCACCGCAGCCTTCAGGCTGGGCGGCAACTGCCCCACGCTGGACACCAGTTTTTCGACGGGCCATCCGGCGTACTCGGTACCGTCCACCGCCGCGTTGAGGTTATTGATGTAGGTCTGGTGATGCTTGGTGTAGTGGATCTCCATGGTTTGCGCATCGATGTGCGGTTCCAGGGCGTCGTAGGCGTAGGGCAATGCAGGCAAGGTAAAAGCCATGTTCAATGAACTCCATGATGAAGAGGGGCATTGCGCTGCCGGGGCGTGGCGGCATTGCAATGCAGCAGGCGCTGGGTGCGTGGGTATTCACCGTGCTCGCTGATGAAATTCAGCAGTTCGACGTAAGTCTTGTGGCTCTGGCGCTGCGCGGCGGCGCGCAAGGCCGGTGCCAGGCGTTCGTCCTGCATCGTCTGCAACAACCGTTGGTGGATCGCACACAAGTATTCGGCGCTCTCCTCCGGCTGGTTCAGGCGCAAGTGCAGGTCCGCCAGGTTGTGATGGGAGACGACGCAAGCCGCGACCGCTTCGTCGGCATCCGCCCAGCGCTCGAACAACACTTGGGCCAGCGCCAGGGCTTGCAGGTAGGCTTCGCGGGCATCCACCAGCTCGCCCAGCATGAAACAGCGATTGGCCCGTTCGATCGTACGTTTCCAGTGTTCCATGGTGAGTCCTCCACACAGGTGTCGGGGTTACACGCCGCCGGCGGTGAGCTTCTCCGGGTCCAGCAGGACTTCGAGTTCGCTGCGAGACAGGTCGGTGTGTTCCAGGGCGACATCGATGACCGGTCGGCCTTGCTGATAAGCCTTCTTGGCGATTTCAGCGGCCTTCTGGTAACCGATGATCGGATTCAGCGCGGTCACCAGGATCGGGTTGCGCGACAACGCTTCCTTGAGCCTGGCTTCGTTGACCTTGAACGTGGCGATGGCCTTGTCCGCGAGCAAGCGGCTGGCGCTGGACATCAGGGCGATACTACTCAGCAGGTTCTGGGCGATGATCGGCAACATCACGTTCAATTCGAAGTTGCCCGATTGACCGGCAATGGTGATCACCGTGTCGTTACCGATCACCTGGGCCGCGACCATCGCGGTGGCTTCAGGAATGACCGGGTTGACCTTGCCGGGCATGATCGAGGAGCCCGGCTGCAGGCCTTCGAGTTCGATCTCGCCCAGGCCCGCCAGCGGCCCGGAGTTCATCCAGCGCAGGTCGTTGGCGATTTTCATCAGCGACACGGCCGTGGTCTTGAGCTGTCCGGAAACCGCCACCGCGGTGTCCTGGGAGCCGATCAGCGCGAACAGGTTCTTGCCCGGGGTGAATTGCACGTGGGTCAATTGCGTCAGTTGTTGGCTGAACAGCTCGGCGAAACGCGGATGGGCATTGACCCCCGTGCCGACCGCCGTACCGCCCTGGGCCAGGGATTGCAGGCTCGGCAGCAGGTCCTGCAAGTGGCCGATATTGGCCTTGAGCTGTTGCGCCCAACCGTCGAGCACCTGGCTCAGGCGCACCGGCATGGCATCCATCAGGTGGGTGCGACCCGTCTTGATGAACGGATGGACTTCTTCGGCCTTGCGCTCGATCACCTGCACCAGGTGCAACAACGCCGGCAGCAGTTGCTCATGCAAGGCCAGCGCGGCACTGACATGAATGCTGGTGGGGATGATGTCGTTGCTGCTCTGGCCGCAGTTGACATGGTCGTTCGGGTTGATCGTCTCTCCCAGCAGGCCGCTGGCGAGGGTGGCGATCACTTCGTTGGCGTTCATGTTGGAGCTGGTGCCGGAGCCGGTCTGGAAGATATCCACCGGAAAATGATCCATGAAACGGCCTTCGAGCAGCCCCAGGGCGGCATCGACTATGGCCTTGCCCTGGGCCGCGCTGATCTGTTCCAGCTCCACGTTGGCCCGGGCGGCCGCGGCCTTGGCCAGGATCAGGGCGCGGATGAATGGCGCTGGCATCCGCTGGCCGCTGACCGGGAAGTTATCCACGGCACGCTGGGTCTGGGCGCCATAGAGGGCGTCCACCGGGACGTGCAGCTCGCCCATGCTGTCGCGTTCGATACGGGTATTACTCATCGGGAGATCCTTGCACCAGTTCAATAAGGGGAATCGATGGCGCCAGGGCGCAGGTCGCCAGCGCCCAGGCATGGCTCTGCCAGCGCTTGAGGCGGCAGCGGCACAGTGATTGGCGTTCGAGGTCACGCAGGGGGCGCCAGGCCTGGTCGAGGCAGAGGCTGCGCCAATGCCAGGGCAGCGCGACATCCGAAGCGGTGTCGAGCAGCAGGCGGAAGGCGGTTTCGGAGATCATCCACGGCGAGGTGGCGGTGCAACAGGCCAGATAGCGGCCCTCGGCCAGGTAGTGCTCGATCAGCCGCGGTTCGTCCGGGTTCATCGCGCAACGGATCTGGCGGCTCATCCAGCGCCAGCTTTCAAGGTAGGGTTGTTCGTGCAGGGCAGAACTCATGACCGGGGCTCACTCGGCGAATGAGATTAATTATTAGATGATAATAAGAAGCAACACAAGCCTGGGAGCGCATCATTGTGGCGAGGGGATTTATCCCCTCACCACAGGGCGTCCACCGTGTCCCCCGGTCCAAACAGGGATCTGCGAACATAAAAAAGCGCGTCACCCACTTGGATGACGCGCCTTTTTTTTCTGCGATCGAAGGTCAGCTACCCGCCACTGTCATCCGCTCGATCAGTACCGAGCCGGTGCGGATGTTGCTGCGCAGTTCCAGGTCATTCCCCACGGCCACGATCTGCTTGAACATGTCGCGCATGTTCCCGGCGATGGTGACTTCCTGGACCGGGAACTGGATCTCGCCATTCTCGACCCAGAAACCCGCCGCGCCACGGGAATAGTCGCCGGTGACCATGTTCAGGCCATGGCCCATCAGTTCCGTCACCAGCAGGCCCCGGCCCATGCGCCGCAGCAAGGCGGCCTGGTCTTCTTCGCCATGGGTCACGAACAGGTTATGCACGCCACCGGCATTGGCGGTGCTCGGCATGCCGAGTTTGCGTCCCGAATAGGTGCCGAGGATGTAGGACACCAGCTCGCCTTTTTCCACGAACGGCTTGGCGTAGGTGGCCAGGCCATCGCCGTCGAACGCGGAGCTGCCCATAGCCTGCATCAGGTGCGGACGCTCGTCGATGGTCATCCATTCCGGGAACAGTTTCTGGCCCAGCGCGCCTTCGAGGAATGACGACTTGCGATACAGGTTGCCGCCGGACACCGCTGACAGGAAGCTGCCGAACAGGCCACCGGCCAGCTCGGCAGAAAACAGCACTGGCACTTCGCAGGTCGGCACCGGCCGTGCACCCAGGCGGCTGGCCGCCCGTTGCGCGGCTTTCTGGCCGATGCTCACCGGGTCCGCCAGCAAGGTGCCCTGGCGGTTGACGTCGTACCAGTAATCACGCTGCATCTGGCCGTTGGCTTCGGCAATCATGACGCAACTGAGGCTGTGGCGGGTCGATGCATAACCGCCGATGAAGCCGTGGCTGTTGCCGTAGACACGGCAGCCCTGGTGGGTATTGAGCGTCGTACCGTCGGCATTCTTGATCCGCGAATCGGCATCGAATGCCGCCGCTTCGCAACGCAGCGCCTGTTCGATGGCCTGTTCAGGGGTGATGTCCCAGGCGTGAAACAGGTCGAAGTCGCGCAGTTCCTTGCACATCAGCGCGGCATCGGCCAGGCCCGAGGCTTCGTCTTCGGAGGTGTGCTGGGCAATCGCCAGTGCCGCGGCGACGGTTTCGCGAATAGCGTCCGGGCCGCTGGCCGACGTGCTGGCCGAGCCTTTGCGCTGGCCCACGTACAAGGTGATGCCAAAGCCCTGGTCGCGATTGAATTCGACGGTTTCCACCTCGCGCTGGCGTACCGACGTCGACAGGCCCTGCTCCAGGGACACCGCCACCTCGCACGCACTGGCGCCTTGTCGCTTGGCCTCGGCGAGGATCTGCTCGACTTGTTCCTGCAGTGCCGGCAATGCCTGCGGGCCGACGCTTTGAACTGCACTCATGGTGTTCTCCACTCAAATTCTGTTTTCGGTGATGGCCATCGAGCGACCGGGCCGGACAAGCGGCCCCCGACTGGTTATCATGGCGGCGTTTCTTTGCGGACTGCCACCATGGTTGATTCTTACGACGATTCCCTCTACGAGGGTGAAAAAAGCAAATCCCAGGTCAAACGCGAGCTGCATGCTCTGGTTGACCTCGGCGAGCGCCTGACAACACTCAAGCCTGACTTGCTGGCCAAACTGCCTTTGACCGACGCCTTGCGTCGGGCCCTGGCCGATGCGCCCAAGCACACCGCGAATATCGCGCGTAAACGGCACCTGCAATTCATCGGCAAACTGATGCGCGATCAGGACACTGACGCCATCCTGGTGCTGCTCGATCAACTCGATGCCTCCACCCGGCAGTACAACGAACGCTTCCACAACCTGGAGCGCTGGCGCGATCGCTTGATCGCAGGCGACGACGGCGTGCTGGAAAAATTCGTCATCGACTACCCGGAGGCCGATCGCCAGCAATTGCGCTCCCTGATCCGTCAGGCCCAGCACGAACTGGCGCAGAACAAGCCACCGGCCTCGAGCCGTAAAATCTTCAAGTACATCCGTGAGCTGGACGAGACCCAACGCGGCTTGCGCTGAGTTTCACCGGGTCCGTAGGAGCTGGCGAAGCCTGCGATCTTTTGATCTTTCGCTTGAGACTCAAGTGTCTGGGGAAAGATCGCAGCCTCGTTGCACTCGACAGCTCCTACGACAGCTCCTACGCAGCTCTAGGGGACCGTATCATCCTTATGCGCCCGTGCCACCCACGGTAATCGCATCGATCTTCAGGGTCGGCTGGCCGACGCCCACCGGCACCGATTGCCCGTCCTTGCCACACGTCCCCACACCGCTGTCCAGCGCCAGGTCGTTACCGACCATCGACACCTTGCTCATCGCCTCCGGCCCATTGCCGATCAGGGTCGCCCCCTTGACCGGTGCGGTGATCTTGCCGTCTTCGATCAGGTAGGCCTCGCTGGTGGAGAACACGAACTTGCCGCTGGTGATGTCCACTTGGCCGCCGCCGAGGTTGGCGCAATAGATGCCTTTTTTCACAGAGGCGATGATTTCCGCCGGGTCGCTTTGGCCACCCAGCATGTAGGTATTGGTCATGCGCGGCATCGGCAGGTGCGCGTAAGACTCGCGGCGACCGTTGCCGGTGCGTGCCACGCCCATCAGCCGGGCGTTGAGCTTGTCCTGCATGTAACCCTTGAGCACCCCGTTCTCGATCAGCGTGGTGCATTCGGTTGGCGTGCCTTCATCGTCGACGCTCAGGGAGCCACGACGCCCGGCCAGGGTGCCATCATCGACAATGGTGCAGAGTTTCGAAGCGACCATTTCCCCCATGCGCCCGCTGTAGGCCGAACTGCCCTTGCGGTTGAAATCGCCCTCCAGGCCGTGGCCCACCGCTTCGTGCAGCAGCACACCGGACCAGCCGGAGCCGAGCACCACCGGCAATGTGCCGGCCGGGGCCGGGATGGCTTCCAGGTTGACCAGGGCCTGGCGCAGCGCCTCACGGGCGTAGCCCATGGCGCGGTCTTCACTGAGGAAATAACGGTAATCGGTGCGCCCGCCACCGCCATGGCCACCGCGCTCACGACGACCGTTCTGCTCGACGATGACGCTGACATTGAAACGCACCAGCGGTCGCACGTCCGCCGCCAGGCCGCCATCGGTGGAAGCCACCAGGATCCGCTCCCAGACCCCGGCCATGCTGACCGACACCTGCTGGATGCGCGGGTCGAGGGCACGGGTGGCGACGTCGATGCGCTTGAGCAATTCGACTTTCTCGGCGCGGCTCATGACCTCCAGCGGGTTGTCCGGGGCATAGAGTTGCGCCACGTCCTGGCTGCTGAACGCCTGGACCGTACCATTCTGCCCGGCGCGGGAGATCGAGCGGGCCGCACGGGCCGCGGCCCCCAGGGCTTCAAGGGTGATGGCGTTGCTGTAGGCGAAACCGGTCTTTTCCCCGGACTGGGCGCGCACGCCCACACCCTGGTCAAGGTTGAAACTGCCTTCCTTGACGATGCCGTCCTCCAGCGACCAGGACTCGGAAATCTGGCCCTGGAAATACAGGTCGGCGGCATCGATGCCCGGGCCGGCCAGATCGCCCAGCACGCCTTGCAGGCTTTCAAGCGTCACGCCGCCAGGGGCTAAAAGGTGTTCACTGACTGAGGATAACAACCCGCTCATATGTTTTACGCCTTGGGTTCGTCGTCTTGGACAGGCCGCTGTCGAGCGCCCTGCGAGAAAAAGCGCCGATGGCTGGCCACCGGCATGCGCGCCCGGATGGACGCTTGTTCGCTGCTGTCGCGCTCGGCCACCAGCACGGCCTCGCCTTGATCCTGTTGTGCCAGCACGCGGCCCCAGGGGTCGACAATCGCGGCATGGCCAAAGGTTTCCCGAGGCCCAGGATGCACGCCACCCTGGGCGGCCGCCAGCACGTAGCACTGGGTCTCGATGGCCCGGGCGCGGATCAGCACGTCCCAATGGGCCGCGCCGGTCACCGCGGTAAACGCCGACGGTGCCGTGATCAACTCGGCCCCGGCCGCCCGCAGCTCGCTGTAGAGTTCCGGAAACCGCAAGTCATAACAAACCGTCAGGCCCACCCGGCCGACGGGGGTATCGGCAACCACCACGTTGGCACCATAAGCATAGTCATCCGACTCGCGATAGCGCCCGCGATTGTCCGCCACATCCACATCGAACAGGTGCAGCTTGTCATAACGCGCCACGATCTGGCCCTGGTCGTCGACCAGCAACGAACAGGCATGGGACCTGGCCTCGGGCTGGCCCACCGGCGGCAACGGCAGCGTGCCGGCCACAATCCATAACTTGAGGTCACGGGCGACCTGTTTCAACCACGGCAGGATCGGTCCCTGACCAAAGGCTTCGGCACGGCCGATATCGGCGATGTCCCGTCGCCCCATCGCCGCGAAATTCTCCGGCAGCACTGCCAGCCTCGCGCCGCCGGCGGCAGCCTGCTCCAGCAACACCCGGGCACGGGCCAGGTTGGCGAGCACGTCGCTTTGGCTGACCATTTGAATCACGGCGACTGCCATGGTGCCTCCCTCATTTCTTGCATCATTCCCCTGTGGGAGCGAGCTTGCTCGCGATAGCGCAGGATCCGCAAAGGAAATGTGACTGATACACGGCTATCGCGAGCAAGCTCGCTCCCACAGGGGTTATCCCATCGTCTGTCAAAACGGCTTGTCGAAAGTGATCTTCGGCTCTTTCCACGGTCCCTTGACGTCGTATCTTACGCTGGCAAAACGCGCCACGCGGTCACCGATCAGTTTGTCGATCAGAAACAGCGCCCCGCCCACCGCCGGTGCACCGACAATCAGCGCGGCGATCGGCAGGTTGTTGGTCACGGGCAACGTCACCAGCAGCTTGGCGTCGACGCGGTCGGCCACCATGTCCAGCGTGCCATTGAGTTCCAGGTTGCTCGACGGCCCGGTCAGGGTAATGGGTTCGCGGGTCACGTACACACCGTCGCTCGCCACCAGCAGCCCCTTGACCCGGTCGTAACTCAAGCCTTTGCCGAACAGGTCGGAGAAGTCCAGGCGCAAGCGTCGGCCGATGGAGTTGAAGTTCAACAGGCCGAATACCCGCAACGCCTGGGCGCTGCCTTCGACTTCGACGAACTGGCCCTTGGTCAACGACGCGTCGAGGCTGCCGGAGAAGCGTTTGGTGGCGACCCACGCCGGCGAACCGGGCCAGCGACCATCGACATCCAGGCGGAAGGCCTGGCTGGTCACACTCGGTGCGAACCCCCAGCCCTTGAGCACATCGGCCAGGTTCTTGCCGCCGATCCGTCCCTTGTACCAACTGTTGGTGGCACCAGGCGTACCTTCCCAGCCGCCACTGCCATTCAACACCATGCCCTTGAGGCCCATGTCCAGGTTATTCAGCGCAATGCCCTTGGCGGTCGGGCGCACTTTCAACGACCACGCGCCAATCAGGTCAGGGCCCTGGAACAACTGGTCGATGGCGATATCCATCGCCGGGATCTTGCCGGGATCGACCGACGCCAACGGGTCCGGGGCGTTTTCATCTGCCTGGACCGTCGGGTCTGGGGCCGGCAGGCGAACGTAGTCAAGCTTGATGCCAATCGGTGCGGCCTTGGCGTCCGGCAGGTTGACATTGCCCTTGGCCTGCTGGCTGTCGAGCCGCAAGGCCCAGGCGTCCGGCTTGCGATCCAGTTGCACCGACGCCTGGTCCAGGGTGGTGCCCATGGCCGTGAGCTTGCCGACGGTCAGATCGACGCTGCTGAGCAATTGCTTGGCGCTGCCGCCCGGATCCTGGCCGGCGTACTTGTTCACCAGGTCCTGCCAGGGATTTACATCCAGCTCCGACAACGTGCCCCGCAGCCGCAACCCCTTGGCGCCAGGCAGCACCGCATCGCCGGCGCCCAGCAGCAACTCGCCGCGACCGTCGGTGAATTTCCCGCTTGGCGCAGCGTAAGTGAAGCTGGCCAGGTCACCATAATCGACCCAGTAACGCCGTTCCGGCCCCTGCAGGGTCATGCGAAACACCGTGTCGCGCCCGACATCGGCGGCCATGCCGAAGGGGGCCGGCAGGTCTACGGCCACGCCCTTGAGGTTGGAGCTGACCGACAGCTGGCTGTCGGCACCGTCGAGGATCACTTGCAACTGGTAGGGCACGACGCCCGATACCGGCAACGGTTGGGTGACGTTCAGCCAACTGGTGAGCTTATTGATCTCCACCTGCCCGGACGCGGAGACCCGCGTGTTGAGCGCACCGGCACGGCCCTCGGCGAAAATCTGCGCGGTCACGGGCCGGTCGAATGCCCGGGCGCTGATGCCCTTGCCGCTCAGGCCCTTGTTGCTGTCGAAGCGGAAATCGCCCTTGAGCTGGGTCAGCTCCAGCGCCGGCTCGCTGAGCTTGAGACGAGCCTGGTCGGTGGCGAAGTCCACCAGGATCTTCGGTTGCTCGCCTTTGACCAGCGGGATATCCAACTTCACGCTGCCTTTCAGGTCGCCCTCGCCTTCCCAGCCGGCGAATGTCTCGGCGGTCCCGATCGGTGCGCTCTGGAGGATTTTCAAACCGTCGCCCAGCCCACCGGCGAACCCGCCGTCCAGCAGCAGATGAGAGCTCTGGCCAGTCGGTACATGGGGAATGTTCACCGAAACATCCTTGACCTGGGTATCGAGCAACTGCCCCTGGCTGGCATAGATGCGCACGCCGCTGTCTTCGACGAAGACATCGCCGCTGACCTTGCTGACCGAAGGCCAGCCCGGCTGGAACGCCAGTTCGGCGTCATGCACCTTGAAAAACAGGCTGATGCTGCGCGCCGCGTCCACGGCACCGTGGTTGAGCGAACCCTGATACTGGAAAAAGCCCTCGTCCACCGCGCCCTTGACGATGGCCGTGCGCAGCCACTCATCCAACGCCGGACTGAGGACCGCCGGCAGGTACTTGGCGGTGTAGCGCCCGTCACCGTCCACCAGGCCGACCCGCAGGTCCATGTAGTCTTCCTGGCTGTGGTCGAAATGCAGGCGAATCAGGAAGTCGCCGGCAATCCGGCCCTCCTCGCCCAGCACCTTCAGGTATGGCGCGATCAGGGTGAAGCCTTGCTTGTCGAGCTTCCAGGTCAGCCGGGCATTGGCCTGCAAGTACTGCCAGGGCTTGGCGAAGATCGGATCCAGGTGCAGGGAAAAATCCTTGCTGTCCATGCGCAGCTCGCCGCCGCCCAGGTCACCGCTCAGGCTCCCGGAAACGTTGCGCGCCGCCGGAGCGCCGCGATAGGCATCAAAGCCCACGGTATCCAGGTTGGTGGCGAAGCTGACTTTCTGGTCACCGGTGTTCTGCGGCCGGAAGTCCAGCAGCACGTTGCGCAGGCCACCGGTCACTTTGAGCCGGTCAATCGTCGTGGCCAGGCCTTCGGGCAACGGTGCCAGGGCATTGAGCAAAGGCGTGAGCGGGGTCAGGTCGAGGCGGTCGGCCTGCAGGTGCCAACGCTCCTCGGCCTGCTCGGTGGCGGCGGTTTGTTGCAGTTGCAGGTGCGATTCCCAGCGGGTCTCGCCCAGGTTCATCGCCAGGGAATCGAAGGTCGCGGTGAACCCTTGGCTACCGCGCTGGAAATAAGCGTTGAGGGCCAGGTTGTGGATCTGTACCGGCTTGCGTTCGCCGTAGGCACCCTGGAGCTGCGGTGCGTTCAGGCGCATGGCTGCGCTTTGCACCGTGCCCTCGCCCCAACTGAGCCAGAGCTCACCGCCGGCCTGGATCCGGGAGAAATTCCATTGCTGGGTCAGGCGTTTCGGCAGCCATTTGGACCAGTCGCTTTGCGGCAGGCTCAAATAGGCGTCGGCCTGGCCGTTCTTCCAGTCGCTGGCGCGCAGGCGGGTGCGCAGGTTGATCGCCACCGGCTGCCCGTCAGGCAGGGTCAGGCGTGCATCCAGGCGCTGGCGGGTGGCACCGGTGCGCAGGCTCAAGCCGACGTAGGTCAAGGTCAGCGGCGGTTGCTCGACCGGTTGCAAGGTCACCTGGCTATCGAGCACCGAGAGCTTGGCGACCACTTGCATGCGTTCGAGCAGTTGCTGCGGATCGAGGGGCTGCTCGTCCTTCACCGGCAGGCCTTCCAAAGCCCACTTGCCGTCGGCGCCCTCCTTGAGGCTGAGCTTCAGGCCACTGACTTCCAGGTGGGCGATGCGCACCTGACGCGCCAGCAGGCTGTCCCACAGGTCAGGCACGGCCCGCACCTGGTCCAGGTGCAAGGCGTTGGGGCCCTCGCCGACCACCACGTCGCGCGCCGCCAGGATCGGCGCCAACGCGTCCCAACTGCCGTCCAGGCTACCGATGCGCACGGGCATGCCCAAGGCGGCACCCGCGCGGTTCTCGACCTCGGCCCGGTATTCGGCCACCAGCGGGACCAGCTCGCGACCGAGGCTGACGTACAACGCCAGCAACACCAGCAACAGGGCACAAAGCCCCAGCCCCCAACGGGTCAGCGTCGCGATCAAGCGTGTCAGACGCTCCATGTCAGTGGGCTCCCCTGGCAAAGACAATCAAATCCGCGGGCCCGCCGCTTCCCAAGCTCTTCAGAGCAACACCACGTCGTATTGTTCCTGGGAATACATGGTTTCGACCTGGAAACGAATCGTGCGTCCGATAAACGCTTCCAACTCCGCGACATTGCCTGACTCCTCGTCGAGCAGGCGATCCACTACTTTCTGGTTGGCCAACACTCTATAGCCGGTCGCCTGGTAGGCGCGCGCCTCCCGGAGGATTTCCCGGAAGATTTCGTAACACACGGTTTCCGGGGTCTTGAGCTTGCCCCGCCCCTGGCAACTGCTGCACGGTTCGCACAGTACCTGCTCGAGGCTTTCGCGGGTGCGCTTGCGGGTCATCTGCACCAGGCCCAGTTCGGTGATGCCGATGATGTTGGTCTTGGCGTGATCGCGTTCGAGTTGTTTTTCCAGGGTCCGCAGCACCTGGCGCTGGTGCTCTTCATCTTCCATGTCGATGAAGTCGATGATGATGATCCCGCCCAGGTTGCGCAGGCGCAGTTGGCGGGCAATCGCCGTGGCGGCTTCCAGGTTGGTCTTGAAGATGGTTTCTTCCAGGTTGCGGTGGCCGACGAACGCCCCGGTGTTGACGTCGATGGTGCTCATGGCTTCGGCCGGATCGACCACCAGGTAACCGCCGGACTTGAGCGGCACCTTGCGCTCCAGGGCTTTCTGGATTTCGTCCTCGACCCCGTACAGGTCGAAAATCGGTCGCTCGCCAGGGTAATGTTCCAGGCGATCGGCGATTTCCGGCATCAGTTCGGCGACGAACTGCGTGGTTTTCTGGAAGGTTTCCCGGGAGTCGATGCGGATTTTCTCGATCTTGGGGCTGACCAGGTCGCGCAAGGTCCGCAGTGCCAGGCCCAGGTCTTCGTAGATCACGCTGGGGGTGGCGATGGTCTTGATCTGCGCGGCGATCTGGTCCCAAAGCCTTCGCAGGTAGCGGATGTCCATGAGGATCTCATCGGCCCCGGCCCCTTCGGCGGCGGTGCGCAGGATGAACCCACCGGCTTCCTTGATGCCTTCTTTTTCCACGCAGTCGCTGACCACCTGCTTGAGGCGCTCGCGCTCGGCTTCGTCTTCGATCTTCAGGGAAATGCCGACGTGGGCGGTGCGCGGCATGTACACCAGGTAGCGCGATGGAATCGACAGTTGCGTGGTCAGGCGGGCGCCCTTGGAGCCGATAGGGTCCTTGGTGACCTGCACCACCAGGCTCTGGCCTTCATGCACCAGCGCGCTGATGCTCTCCACGGCCGGCCCTTCGCGCATGGAGATTTCCGACGCATGGATGAACGCCGCGCGGTCCAGGCCGATGTCGACGAAGGCCGCCTGCATGCCCGGCAGCACTCGCACCACCTTGCCCTTGTAGATATTGCCTACGATGCCACGCTTTTGCGTGCGCTCGACGTGGACCTCTTGCAGCACACCGTTTTCAACCACCGCCACGCGCGATTCCATCGGCGTGATGTTGATCAGGATCTCTTCACTCATGGCAGGGTCTCGTTCAGGCATGTTCACGATAATGGCCGCATCAAGTCAGACGGCGCTCAGCGCGCGCTCAAGGTTTGCCAACAGGGTATGCCGAAATGGCCCAGCAGTTCTGCGGTTTCGCACAGGGGCAGGCCGACCACGGCCGAATAGCTGCCTTCGAGCCCGGCGACGAACACCGCGCCCAGCCCTTGGATACCATAGCTGCCGGCCTTGTCCCGGGGTTCGCCGCTGGCCCAATAGACCATCGCTTCCTGTTCGGTGATGGAGCGAAAACGCACCCGACTGCGCACCACCCGTGATTCGCAGCGCGAGCCGTCCAGCACAGCAATGGCGGTCAGCACTTCATGGTCGCGACCGGACAGGCTCAGCAGCATGGACAAGGCGCCGGCCTGGTCCACTGGCTTGCCGAGAATCCGCCCCTCCAGCACCACGGCAGTGTCCGCGCCGAGCACGCAGCCATCCACACCGGCGTCCAGGGCTCGCCGCCCAGCCTCGGCCTTGCCGCGCGCCAGGCGCTCGACATAGGCCGAGGGGGTTTCGTGATCCAGGGGTGTTTCATCGATGTCCGCGCCGATGGCGGTAAAGGGCACGCCAATCTGCGTGAGCAGCTCACGCCGACGCGGCGAGCCTGAGGCGAGGTAAAGCGGTTTCATCAAGACATCTCCCTATCAAGGCCAATGCCTGACCGAATCAGTTGATTTTGAAACGCAGGCGCAGGCCACGCAAACCGAAGCTGACCCATGGCCAGAGCAAGGCACTGACCAGGGCTGGCAATACCAGCGCCAGGGTTGGCTGGCGATTGCCGGTCAGCGCGCTGAGCCACAGCTGCACCAGTTGCGCCAGGCCGAAGATCACCAGGATCACCAGGCACTGCTGCCACATGGGGAACATCCGCAGGCGTTGTTGCAGCGACAGCACCAGGAAGGTGATCAGCGTCAGGATCAACGCGTTCTGCCCCAGCAGCGTGCCGTAGAGCACATCCTCGGCCAGGCCCAGGCACCAGGCGGTGACCATGCCCACCTTGTGGGGCAGGGCCAGCGCCCAGAAAGCCAGCAACAGGGCCAGCCACAGTGGGCGCAGGATTTCCATGAATTGCGGCAGCGGCGAAACGCTGAGCAACAGGCCAATGGCGAAGGTCAACCAGACTATCCAGCCGTTACCGGATTGGGTACTGCTCATTCTTCTCGTGCTCCCCTGGTGGCGGGCGCGGTGGCCGGCGTGGAGGCTGGCGGTTTGGCGGCGGGCCGGGCCGGCTGAGCAGGCTGCGCGGCGGGCGCGTGGGTGCTCGACCGGGTCGGTTTCGCAGCAGGCGCGGCCGGTGCGGCGGCCGGCGTCGTTGCCGGAGCCGCCGGAGCCGGTGCAGGCGCGGGTGGTTTTGGCACGATGGCTGGGACTGGCGCCGGCACAGCCGTAGCCGGGGCAGCCGACTCGCCGCCCTGCCGGTCCTGGGCTTCCTGGGCCGCCGCGGCTTCGTTGGCGCGCTCCTCGGGTGTCCGGGTGTCGCTGAACACCAGCAGCAGGTAACGACTGCGGTTCAACGCGGCCGTCGGCACCGCGCGCACAATGGCGAACGGCTGGCCGGAGTCATGGATGACTTCCTTGACCGTCGCCACCGGATACCCGGCCGGGAAACGCTGGCCGAGGCCGGAGCTGACCAGCAGGTCGCCTTCCTTGATATCGGCGGTATCGGCCACGTGCCGCAGCTCCAGGCGCTCCGGGTTGCCGGTGCCGCTGGCAATCGCCCGCAGGCCGTTGCGGTTGACCTGCACCGGAATGCTGTGGGTGGTATCGGTCAGCAGCAGCACGCGAGATGTATAAGGCATCAACTCCACCACCTGGCCCATCAGGCCCCGGGCATCGAGCACCGGTTGGCCGAGGACCACACCGTCGCGTTCGCCCTTGTTGATCAGGATCCGGTGGGTGAAGGGGTTGGGGTCCATGCCGATCAACTCGGCCACTTCGACCTTCTCATTGACCAGTGCCGAGGAGTTGAGCAACTCGCGCAGCCGCACGTTCTGCTCGGTGAGGGCCGCCAGCTTCTGCATGCGCCCCTGCAACAGCAGGTTTTCGGTCTTGAGTTTTTCGTTTTCGGCGACCAGTTCGGTCCGGCTGCCAAATTGGCTGGCGACACCTTGCCACAAGCGCTGCGGCAGGTCGGTGATCCAATAGGATTCCATCAACACCAGCGACATCTGGCTGCGTACAGGCTTGAGCAGCGTGAAGCGGGCATCGACCACCATCAGCGCGACCGATAGCACGGTCAGCACCAGCAGGCGCACGCCCAATGAGGGGCCTTTGGCGAAAAGCGGTTTAATAGGCCGCTCCTCCCAGGCAAATGTTTTCTTTATTCATACGGCATCAAACCGGCCTGGATACGAATGACAGAAGATAAACGCCAACGGGCAGCACTGCAAAGTGCTGCCCGAGAGCGAACAACATAGACCACTGCGCCAGGCTTATTCGCTGGAGAGCAGGTCCATGGTGTGCTTGTCCATCATTTCCAATGCACGGCCACCGCCGCGGGCAACGCAGGTCAACGGGTCTTCGGCAACGATCACCGGCAGGCCGGTTTCCTGGGCCAACAGCTTGTCGAGGTCACGCAACAGCGCGCCACCACCGGTCAGCACCAGGCCGCGCTCGGCGATGTCCGAGGCCAGCTCCGGTGGCGACTGCTCCAGGGCGCTCTTGACGGCCTGGACGATGGTCGCCAGCGACTCTTGCAGCGCTTCGAGCACCTCGTTGGAATTGAGGGTGAAGGCCCGTGGAACGCCTTCGGCCAGGTTGCGACCGCGCACGTCGACTTCACGCACTTCACCACCCGGGTAGGCCGTGCCGATTTCCTGCTTGATACGCTCGGCGGTGGATTCGCCGATCAGGCTGCCGTAGTTGCGACGCACGTAAGTGATGATCGCTTCGTCGAAACGGTCGCCGCCCACACGTACGGATTCGGCGTAGACCACACCGTTGAGGGAGATCAGCGCGATTTCGGTGGTACCGCCACCGATGTCGACGACCATCGAGCCGCGGGCTTCTTCCACCGGCAGGCCGGCACCGATGGCAGCGGCCATGGGTTCTTCGATCAGGAACACTTCACGGGCACCGGCACCGAGGGCCGATTCGCGGATAGCGCGACGCTCCACCTGGGTGGACTTGCACGGAACGCAGATCAGCACACGAGGGCTGGGCTGCAGAAAGCTGTTTTCGTGAACCTTGTTGATGAAGTACTGCAGCATCTTTTCGCAGACGCTGAAGTCGGCGATCACGCCGTCCTTCATTGGGCGAATGGCCGCGATGTTGCCCGGTGTACGGCCCAGCATGCGCTTGGCTTCCGTACCGACAGCCACGACACTCTTCTGGTTACCGTGGGTGCGGATGGCCACGACCGAGGGTTCATTCAGGACGATACCGCGCTCGCGCACGTAAATAAGGGTGTTGGCAGTGCCCAGGTCGATGGAAAGATCGCTGGAAAACATGCCACGCAGTTTCTTGAACATGGGAAAGGGACCCTAGGCAACGCGTGGGTAAAAAAGTGCGGCAAACTCTAACAACGACAGGGATTTTGGGCAAGGCGCCAATATGTTAAATTGACCGCTTTTCTGCGCACCAAACCCCACAATCGCGGCCGTAGGGCCGTAGAAATGCGGTAGTGTTCCGACAATCTAACACACGGACAGACTGCGTCCGTTTTGTTTTCCACTGGAGAATCCCATGGCGCTTGAACGCTCCGACGTGGAAAAAATCGCTCATCTGGCCTGCCTGGGCCTCAATGAAGCCGATCTTCCACACATTACTTCTGCCCTGAACAGCATTCTAGGGCTGGTCGACGAGATGCAGGCGGTCGACACCGACGGTATCGAACCGCTGGCCCACCCACTGGAAGCCAGCCAGCGCCTGCGCGCCGACGTCGTGACCGAGTCCAATCACCGCGAGGCCTACCAGTCCATCGCACCAGCGGTCGAAAACGGCCTGTACCTGGTTCCGAAAGTCATCGACTAAAGGGAAAGAGCCTCTCATGCATCACATGACCCTGGCCGAGATCGCCCGCGGACTCGCCGACAAAAAGTTTTCTTCCGAAGAGCTGACCCAGGTCCTGCTGGCGCGCATCGCCCAGCTCGACCCGCAGCTCAACAGCTTCATCAGCCTCACCCAGGAACTGGCCCTGAGCCAGGCCAAGGCCGCCGACGCCCGCCGTGCCAACGGTGAAACCGGCGCCCTGCTCGGTGCGCCGATTGCCCACAAGGACTTGTTCTGCACCCAGGGCATCCGCACCAGCTGCGGCTCGAAGATGCTCGACAACTTCAAGGCCCCGTACGACGCCACTGTGGTCGCCAGGCTGGCCGCCGCCGGCACCGTGACCCTGGGCAAGACCAACATGGACGAATTCGCCATGGGCTCGGCCAACGAGTCGAGCTACTACGGCGCGGTAAAGAACCCGTGGAACCTGGAACACGTACCGGGCGGCTCGTCCGGCGGTTCCGCCGCCGCCGTGGCCGCGCGCCTGTTGCCGGCCGCCACCGCCACCGACACCGGCGGCTCGATTCGCCAGCCAGCGGCGTTCACCAACCTCACCGGCCTCAAGCCGACCTACGGTCGCGTCTCGCGCTGGGGCATGATCGCCTACGCCTCCAGCCTCGACCAGGGCGGCCCGCTGGCGCGCACCGCCGAAGACTGCGCGATCCTGCTGCAAGGCATGGCCGGCTTCGACCCGAACGACTCCACCAGCATCGATGAGCCCGTGCCGGACTACAGCGCCAGCCTCAACGGCTCGCTGCAAGGCCTGCGCATCGGCGTGCCGAAGGAATACTTCAGCGCCGGCCTCGACCCGCGCATCGCCGAACGGGTCCACAACAGCGTCAAAGAGCTGGAGAAGCTCGGCGCGGTCATCAAGGAAATCAGCCTGCCGAACATGCAGCACGCGATTCCGGCGTACTACGTGATCGCCCCGGCGGAAGCCTCCTCGAACCTGTCGCGCTTCGACGGTGTGCGCTTCGGCTATCGCTGCGAGAACCCGGAAAACCTGGTCGACCTGTACAAGCGCTCCCGTGGCGAAGGCTTCGGTGCCGAAGTGCAGCGCCGGATCATGGTCGGCGCCTATGCGCTGTCCGCCGGCTACTACGACGCCTACTACCTCAAGGCGCAGAAAATCCGCCGCCTGGTGAAGAACGACTTCATGGCCGCCTTCAACGAGGTCGACATCATCCTCGGCCCGACCACGCCGAACCCGGCCTGGAAGCTCGGCGCCAAGAACAGCGACCCGGTCGCCGAGTACCTGGAAGACGTCTACACCATCACCGCCAACCTCGCCGGCTTGCCGGGCCTGTCCATGCCGGCCGGTTTCGTCGATGGCCTGCCGGTGGGCGTGCAACTGCTCGCGCCGTATTTCCAGGAAGGCCGCCTGCTCAACGTGGCTCACCAGTATCAGTTGAACACTGACTGGCACACCCGCACCCCAACCGGCTTCTGAGGAGAAACACATGCAATGGGAAGTCGTGATCGGGCTGGAGATTCATACCCAGCTCACCACCCGGTCGAAAATCTTTTCCGGTAGCTCCACCACATTCGGCTCCGAGCCCAACACCCAGGCCAGCCTGGTCGACCTGGGCATGCCCGGCGTGCTGCCGGTGCTCAACGCCGAAGCCGTGCGCATGGCGGTGATGTTCGGCCTGGCGATTGACGCCGAGATCGGCCAGCACAACGTGTTCGCCCGCAAGAACTACTTCTACCCGGACCTGCCCAAGGGCTACCAGATCAGCCAGATGGAATTGCCGATCGTCGGCAAGGGCCACCTGGACATCGCCCTGGAAGACGGCACGGTCAAGCGTGTCGGCATCACCCGGGCGCACCTGGAAGAAGACGCCGGCAAGAGCCTGCACGAAGAATTCAACGGTGCCACCGGCATCGACCTGAACCGTGCCGGCACGCCGCTGCTGGAGATCGTTTCCGAGCCGGACATGCGCAGCGCCAAGGAAGCCGTGGCCTACGTCAAGGCGATCCACGCGCTGGTGCGCTACCTGGGCATCTGCGACGGCAACATGGCCGAAGGCTCGCTGCGCTGCGACTGCAACGTGTCGATCCGGCCCAAGGGCCAGGTCGAGTTCGGCACCCGCTGCGAGATCAAGAACGTCAACTCGTTCCGCTTCATCGAGAAGGCGATCAACAGCGAGATCCAGCGCCAGATCGAACTGATCGAGGACGGCGGCAAGGTCATCCAGCAAACCCGCCTGTACGACCCGAACAAGGACGAGACCCGTCCGATGCGCAGCAAGGAAGAAGCCAACGACTACCGTTACTTCCCCGACCCGGACCTGCTGCCGGTGGTCATCGAGGACTCGTTCCTCAATGACGTGCGCGCCACCCTGCCGGAACTGCCGCCGCAGAAACGCGAGCGCTTCCAGGCGCAGTTCGGCCTGTCGAGCTATGACGCCAACGTCCTGGCCACCAGCCGCGAACAGGCCGATTACTTCGAAAAAGTCGTGAGCATCGGCGGCGACGCCAAGCTGGCGGCCAACTGGGTGATGGTCGAGTTGGGCAGCCTGTTGAACAAGCAGGGCCTGGAAATCGATGAGTCGCCGGTCTCGGCCGAGCAACTGGGCGGCATGCTGGTGCGGATCAAGGACAACACCATTTCCGGCAAGATCGCCAAGATGGTGTTCGAAGCCATGGCCAATGGTGAAGGCAGCGCCGACGAGATCATCGAGAAGCGCGGCTTGAAGCAGGTCACCGACACCGGCGCCATTTCCGCCGTGCTCGATGAAATGCTCGCGGCCAACGCCGAGCAGGTCGAACAATACCGGGCGGCAGACGAAGCCAAGCGGGGCAAGATGTTCGGCTTCTTCGTCGGCCAGGCCATGAAAGCCTCCAAGGGCAAGGCCAATCCGCAGCAGGTCAACGAACTGCTCAAAAGCAAGCTCGAGGGCTGATGGACATGGAGCCAGCCTTCAAATCTGGCTCCAATCTCCTTTGTGGGAGCGAGCTTGCTCGCGATAGCGGCATGTCAGTCAACACCGATGTTGAATGTGCTGGCCTCTTCGCGAGCAAGCTCGCTCCCACATTTGTATTTGGAAACTTTCGAATGAAGCGTCTCCTCGGCGCCTGCGCCCTGCTGTCCCTGCTGGCCGGTTGCGCCAGCCAGAGCGGGACGGTCGATCCACACGGCTACGACCAGACCGGCGTCGCCTCTTATTACGGTGCCAGGCACCATGGCAAGCGCACCGCCAGTGGCGAGCGTTTCGACCAGCACGGCCTGACCGCCGCCCATCGCCAGTTGCCGTTCGGCACACGGGTGAAAATCACCAACCTGGGCAACAATAACAGCGTGGTGGTGCGCATCAACGACCGTGGCCCATACTCCCGAGGCCGTTTGATCGACGTGTCCCGCGAAGCCGCCGAGCAACTGGGCATTTTGCGTAGCGGCACCGCACGGGTGCGCGTGCAAGCCCTCGACGATTGATAGACGGAGCCCGGCCATTACCCTACTCACCGCCCTACCGCTGCTCAGCCTGATCGAATTGTTCGGCGCCCTGCTGTTGCTGATCGGCGGTGCCGAACTGCTGGTGCGCGCCGCCGTGGGCCTGGCGGCCCGCTTGCAGGTACGACCGCTGATCATCGGCCTGACCGTCGTCGCCTTCGGCAGCAGCGCGCCGCAAATGGCCGTCAGCCTGCAGGCGACCCTGGCACAAAACGCCGACATCGCCGTGGGCAGCGTGATCGGCAGCAGCATCTTCAATATCCTCGTCACCCTTGGGTTGTCGGCGCTGATCATTCCGTTGCGCGTCTCGCGCCAACTGGTGCGCCTGGACATCCCGCTGATGATCGGTGCCAGCCTGCTGGTGTTCGTGCTGGCCTGGAATGAAGAACTGACCCGGTTGGACGGCATCTGGCTGCTGCTGGCCCTGGCGGTGTACCTCGGGCTGTTGCTGCGCCAGTCACGGCATTCGGGACGACCGCATCCGGTGGGGGGCGACGTGGCCCACCGGTCCTGGATCAAGAGTGTGTTGATGATCGCGTCGGGCCTGGCGATGCTGGTTTTCGCCGGGCACCTGTTGCTGGGAGCGGCGGTGGAAGTGGCGACGGACCTCGGGCTCTCGGAACGCATCATCGGCCTGACCATCGTCGCCGTCAGCACCTCGCTGCCGGAACTCGCCACGTCGCTGATCGCCGCCTTGCGGGGCCAGCGGGACATTGCGGTGGGCAACGTGATCGGCAGCAACCTGTTCAACCTGCTGGGCGTGCTGGGGGTCACCGCCCTCGCCGCGCCCACGCCACTGTCGGTCTCGCCGAACGCCCTGGATTTCGACCTGCCGGTGATGCTCGGCGTGGCGGTGCTGTGCTTGCCGGTGTTCTATTCCGGTTATCGCGTCACCCGCGCCGAAGGCCTTTTGTTCCTGGGCTTGTACCTGGCCTACGGGCTGCACGTGGTGTCATTCACCACCGGCATGCCCCTGGCCGGCCAACTGGAACGGCTGATGCTGTTCTATGTGCTGCCGGCTCTGCTCGCGTTTTTGCTGTTCACCTCCCTGCGCGCCTGGCGCCGCCAACACCACAAGAGGGATTTGCCATGACCGACACTCCAAAGACCGGCCTGGACATGCGTCGCCAGGTCATGGGCGACGCGTTCGTCGACCGCGCCCTGGGTAACGCCACCGAGTTCACCCAGCCGTTGCAGGACTTCGTCAACGAACATGCCTGGGGGAGCGTCTGGCAACGCGAGGGGCTGCCACTGAAGACCCGCAGCCTGATCACCCTCGCCGCCCTCACCGCCCTCAAGTGCCCGCAGGAACTCAAGGGCCATGTGCGCGGCGCGCTGAACAACGGTTGCACGGTGGAAGAAATTCGCGAGGCGTTGCTGCATTGCGCGGTGTACGCGGGCGTGCCGGCGGCGATCGATGCGTTTCGGGCGGCGCAGGAAGTGATCGATAGTTACCAGAAGCCGGAGTGATCGTTAGATCGCTATCGCGAGCAAGCTCGCTCCCACAGTTGACCGGCGCTGAACACAAAATGTGTGTACACCACGAACCTTCTGTGGGAGCGAGCTCGCTCGCGATTGGACCTCAAGAGCAAGCCCAAGCCTAGATCCACCCACCCCACTGCAACACAAAGATCCCCAGGTTGGTGGTAATCGCCGCCATCAAGGTGGTGATGACGATGATCGCCGCCGCCAGTTCATGGTTGCCATCGGCCGCCCGGGCCATGACGAAGCTGGCGGCGGCGGTGGGGCTGCCGAAGTACAGGAACAGGATCCCCAGTTCCGCCCCGCGAAAGCCCCAGAGCCAGGCGCCCAGCGTGGCCACCAGCGGCAGGCCGACCATTTTCACCAGGCTCGAACTCAGGGCCATCTTGCCGCTCTTGCGCAGGGCCGCCAGCGATAGCGTGCCGCCGATGCAAATCAGCGCCAGGGGCAAGGTCATTTGCGACAAGTACTTGGCCGAGGTCTCGAACCAGTTCGGCACACCGATCTGCCAATAGGCGAACGGCGCGGCGACGATCACACTGATGATCAGCGGATTGCTGATCACGCTTTTGCAAATGCTCCACGGATCGGACTTGATCACCGGGCTATAGACCGCCAGCACGATGGTCGACAAGGTGTTGTAGAACAGGATCACCAGCGCCGCGAGAATCGCTCCCAGGGAAATCCCGTAGTCGCCATACATGCTCGCCGCCAGCGCCAGGCCGATGACCCCGTTGTTGCCGCGAAACGCACCTTGGGTGTAGATGCCGCGATCTTCCCGCGGGCAACGCCAGATCGCCCAGCCCCAGGCCATCGCAAAGCTCACCAGGGTGGCGACAGAGAAATAGATCAACAGAGCCGGCTGTAACGCCGCATGCAGGTCCGCGTGCAGGATGCCGAGGAACAACAGCGCCGGCATGGTGACGTTGAACACCAGGGACGAGGCGATGTGGATGAAGTTGTCGTTGATCCAGTCGACGCGCTTGAGCAACACCCCCAGAAACAGCATGGCGAACACCGGCGCGGTGACGTTCAGGGTTTCGAGGAAAATTGCCAGCATGCCGGGGGACCTTGAGAGGGGGTGTCGTTAGGTGGCTAATAATAAGCCACTCACGGCATTGGCGTCTGGTGAAGTGCTATCGCGAGCAGGCTCGCTTCCCTTTTTTTTGGCTGAATACAGAACCTGCATTCGCCACAAATCCCCTGTGGGAGCTAGCTTGCTCGCGATAGCGGTGTTTCAGCCTGCACAGGTATCGAATGTGCCGCCGCCATCGCGAGCAAGCTCGCTCCCACATTGGTTCTTCAGTGGTCAACAGATCAAGTAATCGGCGCCGGGTTGAACAAGGTGATGTCGTTGTACAGCTTGTGCCGCTCGGCCCAGGTCTGCTTCTTGCCGCTGGCCACGTCCAGGTAGTAGTGGAACAGCTCCCAGCCCAACTCTTCGATGGTCGCCCGTCCGGTGGCGATCCGACCGGCGTCGATGTCGATCAGGTCCGGCCAGCGCTGGGCCAGTTCGGTGCGGGTCGAGACCTTCACCACCGGGGCCATGGCCAAGCCGTAGGGCGTACCCCGGCCGGTGGTGAAGACATGCAGGTTCATCCCCGCCGCCAGTTGCAAGGTGCCGCAGACAAAATCACTGGCCGGCGTGGCGCAGAAGATCAGGCCCTTTTGCTTGAAACGCTCGCCCGGGCCGAGCACGCCGTTGATCGCGCTGCTGCCAGACTTGACGATCGAGCCCAGGGATTTTTCGACGATGTTCGACAACCCGCCCTTCTTGTTGCCCGGCGTGGTGTTGGCACTGCGATCGGCCTCGCCCTTGGCCAGGTAGCGGTCGTACCAGTCCATTTCCCGCACCAGCTCCTGGGCGACTTCCTGGGTTTGCGCCCGGGAGGTCAGCAGGTAGATCGCATCGCGCACTTCGGTGACTTCGGAAAACATCACCGTCGCCCCCGCCCGCAGCAACAGGTCCGAGGCATAACCCAGCGCCGGGTTGGCGGTGATGCCGGAAAACGCATCGCTGCCGCCGCACTGCATGCCCAGGATCAGCTCCGAGGCCGGCACGGTTTCACGACGGCGCAGGTCGAGTTTCTTCAGGCGGGTCTCGGCCAATTCCATGATCTGCTCGATCATTTCGGTGAAACCGTGACTGGAATCCTGCAAGCGATACAACCACGGCTCGCTGAGGTCCACCGAACTGTCGCCCTCATGCATCACCTGACCGGCCTGCAATTTCTCGCAGCCCAGGCTGATCACCAGTGCCTCGCCGCCCAGGTTCGGGTTGCGTGCCAGGTTGCGCACGGTACGGATCGGGATGTACGCGTCGGTGGCGGTGATCGCCACGCCGCAGCCATAGCTGTGGGTCAGCGCCACCACGTCATCGACGTTCGGGTACTTGGGCAGCAGCTCATCCTTGATACGCTTGACCGCATGGTCCAGCACCCCGGTCACGCACTGCACCGTGGTGGTGATGCCCAGGATGTTGCGCGTGCCGACGGTGCCGTCGGCGTTGCGATAACCCTCGAAGGTGTAACCCTCCAACGGCGCATCGGCCGCCGGTACGTCGGTGGACAACGGCAGGCTGTCCAACGGCGGCGCGGTGGGCATGCGCAACTGGTCTTCCTTGACCCAACTGCCACGAGGAATCGGCTGCAGCGCATAGCCAATGACCTGGCCGTAGCGAATCACCTCGCCACCCTGGGGAATATCCTCCAGGGTGACCTTGTGGCTCTGCGGTACAAAGTCCACGGTGACCAGGCCGTCCGGGAACTCGGTCCCGGCCGGTACGCCCTGGTCATTGACGACGATTACCACGTTGTCCCGCTCATGCAAGCGGATGTAACGCGGCGAATCGGCATGTTCAATCAGTTGCATTGACGCCGCTCCTTCAGGATTTCGCTTCAGACAGGCTGGAGATCTCGGCATCCTTGGCCGTCGGTTCCTTGAGTACCACACGCTTGATCGGCCCTACGATGACCAGGTAGCTGAACACCGCCACCAGCGCGTTGCAACCGACAAACACCAGTGCCCACTTGAACGAACCGGTGGCGCTGATGATGTAGCCAATGACGATTGGCGTAGTGATCGATGCCAGGTTGCCGAAAGTGTTGAACAGTCCACCGCTCAAGCCGGCGATCTGTTTTGGCGACGTGTCGGACACCACGGCCCAGCCCAGTGCGCCCACGCCTTTACCGAAGAACGCCAGGGCCATGAAGCCCACCACCATCCATTCGATGTCCACGTAGTTGCAGGCCACGATGCTGCTGGAGACCAGCAGGCCGCCGATGATCGGCGCTTTGCGAGCGAAGGTCAGCGAGTGGCCCTTGCGCAGCAGGTAGTCGGAAATCACCCCGCCCAGCACGCCGCCGATAAAGCCGCAGATGGCCGGCAAGGACGCGATGAAACCGGCCTTGAGGATAGTCATGCCGCGCTCCTGCACCAGGTACACCGGGAACCAGGTCAGGAAGAAGTACGTGATGCCGTTGATGCAGTACTGGCCCAGATAGACACCGAGCATCATGCGGTTGGTCAGCAGTTGGCGGATGTAATCCCACTTCGGACCGTCGGTTTTCTTGTCCTTGCCTTTGTCCTGGTCCATGTCGACCATCGCGCCATTGGCGGCGATGTGATTGAACTCGGCTTCGTTGATCATCGGGTGCTGGCGCGGGCTGTAGATCACTTTCAGCCAGATCAGCGAGAACACGATGCCGATCACGCCCATCACGATGAACACGTGCTGCCAGCCGAAACGGTAGACGATCCAGCCCATCAACGGTGCGAACAGCACGGTGGCGAAATACTGCGCCGAGTTGAAGATCGCCGAGGCGGTGCCGCGTTCCGCGGTGGGGAACCAGGCGGCGACGATCCGTGCGTTGCCCGGGAAGGACGGCGCTTCGGCCAGCCCAACCAGGAAGCGCAGCATGAACAGCGCAACCACGGCCGTGGACATGCCGAATTCACCCACATAGCCTTGCAGCACGGTGAACAGCGACCAGGTGAAAATGCTCAAGGCATAGATTTTTTTCGACCCGAAACGGTCGAGCAGCCAGCCGCCGGGAATCTGCCCGGCCACATAGGCCCAGCCGAAAGCGGAGAAGATATAACCGAGGGTGACGGCATCGATGCCGAGGTCTTTTTGCAGGCTGGAGCCTGCGATGGCGATGGTGGCACGGTCGGCATAGTTGATCGTCGTCACCAGGAACAGCATGAGCAGGATCAAATAGCGGACGTGTGTCGGCTTGCTCGCTTGCATGTAAATGTACTCCCACTATTTATTTTTATGCGGGTCAGCAGATTGTGACGCCAGGGCGGGATCACCCGCCCTGGCGGTGTCGCACTTACGATCCGATGTAAGAAGTTTTAACCACGGTGTAGAACTCTTGCGCGTAGCGACCTTGCTCACGCGAACCATAGGACGAACCTTTGCGCCCGCCGAACGGCACGTGGTAATCCACGCCGGCGGTCGGCAGGTTGACCATCACCATGCCCGCCTGGGAATGGCGCTTGAAGTGGTTGGCATACTTCAGCGAGGTGGTGGCGATACCGGCGGACAGACCGAACTCGGTGTCGTTGGCCATGGCCAGCGCCGCCTCGTAGTCGGCCACGCGCACGACGTTGGCCACCGGGCCGAAGATCTCTTCGCGGCTGATGCGCATCGACGCTTCGCTGTCGGCGAACAGGGTCGGCGCCAGGAAGTAACCTTCGGTATCGCACGTCACCAAACCACCACCGCTGACCAGCCGCGCGCCTTCGCTCTGGCCGATGTCGATGTACTTCAAGTCCTGGTTGAGCTGGGCTTCGGAAACCACCGGGCCGATGTCGGTGTCGGCCTTCAACGCATGACCGACCTTGATCGATTGCATGCGCTCGGCCATGGCCGCAACGAACTTGTCGTGGATGCCGGCGGTGACGATCAGGCGACTGGAGGCCGTGCAACGTTGGCCGGTGGAGTAGAACGCGCTCTGCACCGCCAGCTCGACGGCTTGCTTGAGGTCGGCGTCGTCGAGGATGATCTGCGGGTTCTTGCCGCCCATCTCCAACTGCACCTTGGCCTGGCGCGACACGCAGTTGACCGCGATCTGCCGGCCCACGCCCACGGAACCGGTGAAGCTGATGCCGTCGACTTTCGGGCTGTTGACCAGGACTTCACCGACGACGCGGCCACTGCCCATCACCAGGTTGAACGCACCGGCCGGGAAGCCGGCGCGGGAAATGATCTCGGCCAGGGCCCAGGCACAGCCCGGCACCAGCTCGGCCGGCTTGATCACCACGCAGTTGCCATAGGCCAGGGCCGGGGCGATCTTCCACGCGGGGATGGCGATCGGGAAGTTCCAGGGGGTGATCAGGCCGACCACACCGAGGGCTTCACGGGTGACTTCGACGTTGACGCCCGGGCGCACTGACGGCACGTAATCGCCCGACAGGCGCAGACATTCACCGGCGAAGAATTTGAAGATATTGCCGGCGCGGGTCACTTCGCCGATGGCTTCAGGCAGGGTCTTGCCCTCTTCCCGGGCCAGCAGTTGGCCGAGTTCTTCGCGGCGGGCGAGGATCTCGCTGCCAACTTTGTCCAGGGCATCGTGACGGGCCTGGATGCCCGAGGTCGACCAGGCCGGGAAGGCGGCGCGGGCGGCTTCGATGGCGGCATTGACTTGCGCTGCGTCAGCCTTGGCGTATTCACCGATGACATCGGACAAGTCAGACGGGTTGATGTTGGTGCAATAGTCGGCACCGGCCACCCACTGACCGTTGATGTAGTTATCGAAACGCTTTGAATCTGCCACGGAGCTACTCCTTCTACAAAAGCTGTCTAGGGACGCAAAGCGTCCCTGGTGGCATTCCCACGGGGAGCGTGGGAACGAACAAACCTTACGCAAAAAGCCGCTGATCACTCAGCGGCCTCGGCGGGTCTGTTACTGCTTGCCTTGCTTGTCGATCAGCGCGGCCAGGGCTTCGTATTCTTCTGGCAGCAGGTCGGTCAACGGCGTGCGCACAGGGCCCGCGTCATAGCCAACGATCTTCGCGCCGGCCTTGACGATGCTCACCGCGTAACCGGCCTTGCGGTTACGGATGTCCAGGTAAGGCAGGAAGAAGTCGTCGATGATTTTGCCGACGGTCTCGTGATCGTCGCGGGCAATGGCGTGGTAGAAGTCCATCGCGGTTTTCGGGATGAAGTTGAACACCGCCGAGGAGTAGACCGGCACGCCCAGGGCCTTGTAGGCCGCGGCGTAGACTTCAGCGGTCGGCAGGCCGCCCAGGTAGCTGAAACGGTCGCCGAGGCGACGACGGATCGACACCATCAGTTCGATATCGCCCAGGCCATCCTTGTAGCCGATCAGGTTCGGGCAGCGCTCGGCCAGTTGTTCCAACTGAGTGGCGTTCAGGCGGCAAACGTTGCGGTTGTACACCACCACGCCGATTTTTACCGATTTGCACACGGCTTCAACGTGGGCGGCAACGCCGTCCTGGCTGGCTTCGGTCAGGTAGTGCGGCAGCAGCAGCAGGCCCTTGGCGCCCAGGCGCTCGGCTTCTTGAGCGTATTCGATGGCCTGGCGGGTGGCACCGCCAACACCGGCGAGGATTGGCACGCTGGTGGCGCAGGTATCGACGGCGGTCTTGATGACCTGCGAATACTCGCTGGCGGCCAGGGAGAAGAATTCACCGGTGCCGCCCGCTGCGAACAATGCAGAGGCGCCATACGGGGCCAGCCACTCGAGGCGCTTGATGTAGCTGTCGCGATTGAAATCGCCTTGGGCAGTGAAATCGGTGACCGGGAACGACAGCAGGCCAGACGAGAGGATGGACTTCAGTTCTTGTGGATTCATTATTCGAACACCCTGGGACGCAAAATGTGTGTGAGATGGTTAAGCTTCGGCCAGAAGTTGTAGGTCATCGTACAACTTAAATAATCTGCGTCAACTGCATTTCGTCATCGATGGGTAAAAAGGCCGACAAACCGTTCGTCAGCACTGTCGACTCTGCCAGTAGGCGTGACGGTGTGTTGGAGGCATAACGCAGCAGTGGCCGTGCGACCGCCCGGCCAGTGTTTTCTGGCTTGCTATCTAACAGTGAGTCACCGTATGCGCACGGTCGCCTCACAGGGAGAGACACCATGGCGAACTTTGCACTGCCCATCCTCAACCAGTTCTCAGGCAACAAACCCGCCGAGAAGGTCACGATCAACCTGTCGAAGCTGGGGCCAATCTGGAAGTCCAGATTCCTGACTCGAATGAAATCTCCGCCGATTGGTCGGTCTACCCGATTCTCGGCGCCAACAAGGATCATCCCGACTGGTCCGGCCAGCAGGTGGCGGCCGGCACCTGGGACGATGCCAACGACGGCATGGTGAAACTGACGGGGCTGAAAGTCACCGTGCCCAAGGCAGAACTGCAAAAGTACCTGGGCCGACAGGTTGAACTGCGCTACCGGTTTGCCAATGAATCGGGGTATGACTTGTATTCCGATCCGTCGGTGAAGTTGAAGATAGAGCCCTAGGCGCCCAGGCACGGCGGCGGTTGACCGGACGCCATCGCGAGCAGGCTCGCTCCCACAGGGGGATTGTGGCGGACCTGAATCCAGTGACCACAAGAAATCACTGTGGGAGCGAGCCGGCTCGCGATAGCGGTGGCTCGGCTGGTCAGATCAACCTTGGGCCTGGGCCTCTTCATGGGCCTGGCGCAGCCTTTCGCGGCTGTTGGTCAGGTGCAAGCGCATGGCCGCACGGGCCGCGTCAGAGTCCTGGCGGGCGATGGCTTCATAGATTTCCTCGTGCTCGCGGCTCAGGCGATCCATGTAGTGCTGGTGGTCGTCGTGGGCCAGGCGCGCCGAGTTCAGCCGGGTACGCGGGATGATGCTAGTGCCCAGGTGGGTCATGATGTCGGTGAAGTAGCGGTTGCCGGTGGACAGGGCGATTTCCAGGTGGAAGGCGAAGTCCGAGGCCACCGCATCGCTGGCGTGGGCGGCGCTTTCCTTCAAGGCGTCGAGGGCGGCGCGCATCGTCGCCAGTTGCTCGTCGCTACGGCGCTGCGCCGCGAGCCCGGCGGATTCCACTTCCAGGCTGATGCGCAACTCCAGGATCGCCAGCACGTCCCGCAAGGTGACGACCGTGGCCGGGTCGATGCGAAAACCGCTCGGGCTGGGCGTGTCCAGCACGAAGGTGCCGATGCCATGGCGGGTTTCCACCTGGCCGGCGGCCTGCAACCGGGAAATCGCCTCGCGCACCACGGTGCGGCTGACGCCATGGGCTTCCATGATCGCCGACTCGGTGGGCAATTTATCGCCACGCTTGAGCAGGCCGTCGCGAATCTGCTCGGTCAGCACCGTCACCAGCTCCTGCGCCAGGCTGCGGCGCTTGCGGGGAAGGCGGGGTACGTCGATCGGGTTTTCCATTGTGTCTGTGTCTCGGCAAGCGGCTGAATGACAACATCATAGCGCAACGTGGTTGTACGATCACCGTGGGAGCAGTGGCGAGTCGAGGGCTGACACCTAGTCGCCTTCATCGCGAGCAAGCTCGCTCCCACATTGGATCGGTTGTAGACATGAACATCCGATTCACCACAAACCCTTGTGGGAGCGAGCTTGCTCGCGATGGCGGTGGGTCAGCCACATCAATATCAACTGATACATCGCTATCGCGAGCAAGCTCGCTCCCACAGGTTTTGGGTGTTTATGCTGTCACGGTGCGCTCCACCAGTTGGCCATTTTCGATACGCACATGTCGCGGATGGAAACGTTTCAAACTGCTTCGGTGGCCGACGCTGACGATGCTCAGGCCCGGCAACTGGTCGATCAGCGCCTGATACAGCGTCGCCTCGTCTTCTTCGTCCATCGCCGACGTGGCTTCGTCCATGTACAACCATTGCGGTGCATAAAGCAATGCACGGGCAAAGGCCAGGCGTTGCTGCTCGCCAGGCGAGAGCATGCGCTGCCAGTGGTTGCTTTCATCCAGCCGCGGGATCAGGTGCGGCAGGCGGCAGGTTTCCAGCACCTGTGCATAACGTTCGTTGGGGTAGACGTCGCCAGCCTGTGGATAACTCAACACTTCCCGCAGGCTGCCAATGGGCAGATAGGGCTTCTGCGGCAGGAACAGGTAACGCGCCGCCGGAAGCCGGATCGTCCCGTGCCCCGCAGGCCACAAATGCCCCATCGCGCGAAACAGGGTCGATTTACCACTGCCGGAACGACCGCTGAGCATGACCCGCTCGCCCGGCGCCACGCTCATATCGGCGTTGTCGAGCAGATGACGACCGTCGGCCAGATCCAAGCCGAGGTTATGAACCGCCAACGCGCTCCCCTGGTTCTGCACATCGATGGCCGGCACGCGGTCTTCGTTGTCACTCATGGCCTGGCGGAAGCTCAACAGACGATCGCAGGTGGCGCGCCACGCGGCAAGGTCGGCGTAGGCGCTGATGAACCAGCTGAAGTTCTCCTGCACATTGCCGAACGCCGAGTTGATCTGCATGAGCTCGCCCAGTTGGATCTTGCCGGCGAAGTAGCGCGGCGCGGCCACGATGAACGGGAAGATGATCGCGATCTGGCCGTAGCCGGAGGTGAAGAACGTCAAGCGTTTGGACACCCGCATGATGTCCCAGAAGTTATGCCAGACCAGGCCGAAGCGCCCGCTCAGGCGGCGGTTCTCGTTCGGCTCGCCGTTGTACAGCGCAATGCTCTCGGCGTTTTCACGCACCCGGACCATGGAGAAACGCAGGTCGGCTTCGAAGCGTTGCTGGTTATTGTTCAGCCCGATCAGGCGTCGGCCGATCAGGTGCGTCAGCCAACTGCCCACCGCCGCATACACCAGGGCGCACCAGAACATGTAGCCGGGGATGGTGTAGCCGAACACTTCGATGCTGCCGGACACGCCCCACAAGATGATCGAGAACGACACCAGGCTGACCACGGTGCGCAGCAATCCCAGCCCCAGGCCCAGGGTATTGGTGGTGAAACTGTTGAGGTCTTCGGAAATCCGCTGGTCCGGGTTGTCGGTATAGCCGCCCTGCTCCAGCCGGTAGTAATTCTTGTTGCCCAGCCAGCGGGCGAAATGCTGCTCGGTCAGCCAGGCCCGCCAACGAATGGTGAGCATCTGCGTGAGGTACAAGCGGTAGACGGCGCCAAGGATCGCCACCGCCGCGATGCCGCAGAAATACAGGATCAACTGCCAGAACGCCGCGCTGTTCTTCTCCTGCAGGGCGTTGTAGAAATCCTTGTACCAACTGTTGATCCACACCGAAATCGCCACGCTGAACAGCGACAGCGCGATGACGGCGATCAACAGCGTCCAGGCCTTGCCCTTCTCCTCACTGCGCCAGTACGGCGTGGTCATTTGCCAGACACGGCGGAAAAACTGCCCGCGCACCGCGTCATTGACCGCGGAATATTCAGCGTTCTGATTCATGGTTAAGGCTCGATAAAGAAAAGAACTAGTGTCATGTTTCGCAAATACGTTTCTTTTTGACGAGTGGCTGTTGTCGTCAGGCAAGGCGCCGCGACGAGTCATAGCCCGCTATGGCGAGGAGCGGCAACGCAGCATGACGGCAACAGACGCCGTCAAAAAGGAACAGTATTTGTGATACATGACGCTGGGGCCGATCATAAAGCAACGGCCCGATATGTCGCGAGGGTGGACAACACCTGTTCAGCGCAGGTTCAGCGACGCACGGGACGCTTTTGCAATTTGCGCTGCAGGGTCCGCCGGTGCATGCCCAGGGCGCGGGCGGTGGCGGAGATATTGCCTTCGTGCTCGGTCAGCACCCGCTGGATGTGCTCCCATTGCAGGCGATCCACCGACATGGGGTTTTCCGGCACCAGGGTGTCGAGGTCGGCGTGCTCGGACAACAGCGCCGCCAGCACGTCATCGGCATCCGCCGGTTTGCACAGGTAATTGCAGGCGCCGCGCTTGATGGCCTCGACCGCCGTGGCGATGCTCGAATAACCGGTGAGGATCACCACGCGCATTTCCGGGTCCAGCTCCAGCAACTTGGGCAGCAGCACCAGGCCGGAATCGCCATCCATTTTCAGGTCCAGGGCGGCGTAGTCCGGCAGGTCGGCCTGGGCGATGGTCAGGCCTTCCTCGGCGGAACCGGCGGTGCTGACGCGAAAGCCGCGACGGGACATGGCCCGGGCCATGACGCGGGTAAACGTGGCGTCGTCATCCACCAGCAACAGGTGCGGCAGTTCTTCGCCGTCGACTTGGATCTCGTCACTCATGTTTCGTCTCCTCGGTCGGCATGGGGCAGGCGCAGCTCGGTGAGCGTGCCGCCTTCCTCATGGGGGTAGAGTTTCACCGAGCCGCCGGCGCGTGTCACGCTGGCTTTGCTCAAGAACAGGCCCAGGCCGAAACCTTTGCCCTTGGTGGTATAGAACGGCTTGCCGATCTGCTCGGCAATCGCCAGCGGCACGCCGGCGCCGTGGTCGCGAATGCAGATGGTCAATTCATAAGCGTTCCAGTCCAACGCCACTTCTAGGTTGTCGGGACAGGCATCGGCGGCATTGTTCAGCAGGTTCAACAGCGCCTGGGTCAGGTCCGGCGGCGGTGCCATGCGCGGCACCACGCCCTTGCCCAGGCACTGGAAGCGATAACTGGCTTCCGGGCGCATCAGGTGCCAGCGGTTCAGCGCATCGTCGAGCCAGAAGGTGACTGCCTGCATGTCGATGTCCAGCCGCCGATTGGCCTCGGCGGCACGCACCAGGTATTGCAGGGTTTCCTTGCAGAGCTTGACCTGGTCCTGAAGCACGCTGAGATCGTCCTGCAGTGCCGGGTCGTGATGGTCCTGGCGCATTTCCTTGAGCAGCACACTCATGGTCGCCAGCGGTGTACCCAGTTCATGGGCGGCGCCGGCGGCCTGGGTCGCCACGGCCAGCAATTGCTCGTCCCGCAGGCCTTCTTCACGGCGGATAGCCCGCAGCTCTTCCTGACGGCGCAGCTCCTCGGCCATGCGCGCGGCAAAAAACGTGATGACCGCCGCCGCCAGGGCGAAACTCAGCCACATCCCATAGATCTGCAGGTTTTCCCGGGCGATGGGAAAGGTTTCCAGCGGGTAGAAGCGCACCAGCAGCAAGGTGTACAGGGCCAGGGCGATGCCGGAAAGGATCAGCGAAAACCGCCACGGCAACGTCACGGCGGCGATGGTCAGCGGCACCAGGTAATAAGAGACGAAGGGGTTGGTGGAGCCGCCGGAGAAATACAGCAGCGCGCTGTGGATAAACAGGTCACACGCCAGTTGCACCGCATATTCCAGCTCGGTCACCGGCCACGAGGCACGCAGGCGAATCGCCGTCAGCGCGCACAGCACGCTGGAACAGACCAGGGTGATCGCCAACTGCAGCCAGGGCAGCGGCAGCAGGTCGAACCAATAGGCGAGTCCCACGGAGCCGGCCTGGGCCGCCAGGACCAGAATACGGATGAATGTCAGGCGCCAGAGGTTCTGGCGGGAAGCGGAAGTCATTTGCAAAGGGGCGAGCATGAGCTCTCCTGATGAGCGCTCCAGGCGGATCGCACGGAGTATAACCAAGGCGCGGGTTGCAGCGGCAGATATGCGGCAAAGCGCCACAGCTCTCAATGCTGCATATACCCCTTGTGGCGAGGGAGCTTGCTCCCGCTGGCCTGCGTGTAGGAGCTGCCGAAGGCTACGATCTTTTGATCCTTCGCTCACGACTCAATTAGCCGGAACAAGATCGCAGCCTCGTTGCACTCGTCAGCTCCTACGACGTATTCCAGCGGGAGCAAGCTCCCTCGCCACGGGGCTCTTCATTGGCTTCAGGTATCTGTATAGAAGTTGTAACTGTGCGAACCCACCCATAAAAGCTAGAGTCTTATCCTTCACGCAGGCCCGGACCTCACCCCTGCGCCTCATCCCAAGGAGCTTTCATGCACACGTTCAGTCGCCCCGCCGCCCTGCTCGCCTTCAGCCTCGGCACCGTCGCCAGCCTGCCGGCCCTGGCCGCCGACGAGCTTCACTACAACCAGATTTCCCTGCGCGCCGAAGCCAGCCAGGAAGTGGCCCGTGACCTGATGATCGTCACCCTCTACACCGAAGAACAGAACACCGACCCGGCCAAACTCGCCGCCGCGATCACCACCACGGTGAACAAAGCCATTGGCCAGGCTAAAGAGGTCAAGGACATCACCCTGCGCCAGGGCAGCCGCAACAGCTACCCGATCTACGACAACAAAGGCGGGAAAATCACCGGCTGGCGCGAACGCGCCGAACTGCGCCTGGAAAGCGCCGACTTCGCGGCACTGTCCAAACTCACCGGCGAGCTGCTGGGCGACATGAAGATGGGCGGCATGGACTTCGCCATCGCCACCGCCACCCGCCAGAGCAGCGAAGACGCCCTGCTCAAAGACGCCGTCAACGCCTTCAAGGCCCGCGCTCAACTGGCCACCGAAGCCCTGGGCGGCAAGGGTTACAAGATCGTCAACCTGAACTTCAATACCAACGGCTACCCACAACCGTACATGCGCCCGCAGATGATGATGAAAGGCGCGTCCATGGATGCTGAGTCCGTGACACCTGACGTGGAAGCGGGTACCAGCAAGGTGACGATGACGGCGGATGGGGTGGTTGAGGTGTTGTTGCAGTGATGGTTGTCTGACAGAGACATCCAGCCCAGTGAAACACCCTTGTGGCGAGGGGATTTATCCCCGTTGGGCTGCGCAGCAGCCCCAAAGGCAGCGACTCAATCTACCTGACACACCGAGGTGTCAGGCCTGGGTCTGCTTCGCAGCCCAGCGGGGATAAATCCCCTCGCCACAGGACGGTGCCCGACCTTAAGTGGGCGGGCAGGCCGAACTGGCCGGTGTCTCGACCTGATCCAATGCCTTGTCCACCAGCAACTGGCACAGCTCCACCAACTGATGAATCCCCAACGCCACGCTCCGACGCGTGCCCTCCACTTCGAAAGCCAAGTCCTCGGCCATGGCTTTTATCGAGGCCAGGGTTTCCGAGGTGCTGGTGAGCAGCGTATCGGTGTCGGCTTTGGCGGTGACTGAAAACAGGCTATCGATGCGCTGATCGGTGCTTGGCTCCGGTTTTTTTGGATTCAGGTAATGATCGAGGGCACGCTCGGCGGCGGCGCGGTCTTTGAGTAGGTCTTCGATGGCGTCGAAATCCGCCAATGGATTTGTTCTGTTGAAATTCGGTTCAGTCTTTCCTTCGTTCATGCGAATGCTCCTGATGAAATTGGAGCCATCACTTGCCGTTATGGTCGTGAGGCTTACGACCTATTAATTTCGGGTTCCCACTCCCGGCCGCTGTTTCGCAGCGACACGCAATAGGCTAGAGAGCCCACTTCCGAGGGACAACCTTAAAAGCTTGTCGGATCTTTCGTTCTGGAAAGCGGATCCTTCCGACAAACCTGAATGATTTAACCAGCCTTCCGCCCCACCGCAAACCCCGTGGCGAGGGAGCTTGCTCCCGCTGGGCTGCGCAGCAGCCCCAACCCAAGCGCCGCGTTGTGTCAGCTGGATGGAGTCGCTGCTTTTAGGGCCGCTTCGCGCCCCAGCGGGAGCAAGCTCCCTCGCCACGGGGTTAGCTGTTCGACGAGACGGAGGCGTATTGCTTCAACCAGTGAATCGGGTACACCCGAGGGAACCAGGCCGGCTGTCAGGCCGCCTTCGCGGGCAAGCCCGCTCCCACAGGGGAAACGCGGTCTCCATCAAGAACCAGGTCGGCTATAAGGCCGCCTCGGCGGGCTTTTGATCTGGGGGCCCCGTTGACCACGCTGGCCGAACGCAGGTATTGCGCAGTGGGCATCCCGGCATGGATGCCGGGATAGCCGCGCTGGGCCATGGATGGCCCTTCGCGGCGGGCCCACGGAGCAATGCCGGAGTGAGGGCACACCGAGCCTAGGCGAGGTGCCGAGTGGTGGGGCAAAGACTTTTTGGTTACTTTTGGGGCGTTTGCCAAAAGTGACCCGCTGTAAGAGCGGAACCATAAGCCGCCGTTACCGCAGCAATGGATATGTACTCCGTCAACAACATCCTGGCCGGCTGTCAGGCCGCCATCGCGAGCAAGCTCGCTCCCACAGTTTGATCGAAGTATGCCTGGGAGACAGGCCGGCCATCAGGCCGCCTCGCGAGCAAGCTTTGCTCCCACAGACCTGACAGGTGTACGCCCGGGAGAGACAGGTCGGCTATCAGGCCGCCTCGTCGAAAAGCGCTATACCCAAACCCAACGGTCCCCCTCACTTTTCGATATTTCCAACACCCCACCCGCAACGCTACTCTCCTGAAAACCTCACCACCCCCCAAGGGATTTCATGGACAGAACCACCTTCAAGCCCCTCCTGCTCACCCTGGCCCTGATCAGCTGCGCCCCAATGGCCCAAGCCGCCACCACCCTGGTCTACTGCTCCGAAGCCAGCCCCGCCGGGTTCGACCCCAGCCAATACACCAGCGGCACCGACTTCGATGCCTCGGCCGAAACCGTCTTCAACCGCCTCACCCAGTTCAAGCGCGGCGGCACCGAGGTCGAACCCGGACTAGCCACAAGCTGGGACGTATCGCCCGACGGCCTGGCCTACACCTTCCACCTGCGCGAAGGCGTGAAATTCCACACCACCGACTACTTCACCCCCACCCGCGACTTCAACGCCGACGACGTGCTGTTCACCTTCCAGCGCCTGCTCGACCCGCAGCACCCGTTCCGCCAGGCCTACCCCACCGAGTCGCCGTACTTCACCGACATGGGCCTGAACACCACGATCAAAAGCGTCGAGAAAGTCGACGAGCACACCGTGCGCTTCAACCTGAACAACGTTGACGCCGCCTTCGTGCAAAACCTGGCGATGAGTTTCGCCTCCGTGCAGTCCGCCGAATACGCAGCGCAGTTGTTGAAGGAAGGCAAGGCCGGCGACCTCAACCAGAAACCCGTCGGCACCGGGCCGTTCGTGTTCAAGCGCTACCAGAAGGACTCGCAGATCCGCTACGCCGCCAACACGGCGTACTGGAAACCCGAGGACGTGAAGCTCGACAACCTGATTTTCTCCATCACCCCGGACGCCGCCGTGCGCCTGCAAAAGCTCAAGCGCGGTGAATGCCAGGTCAGTGGCTACCCACGCCCGGCCGACATCGAGGTGATCGAACAGGATCCGAACCTGCAGGTGCTCAAGCAGCCGGGTTTCAACCTGGGTTTCCTGGCCTACAACGTGACACACCCGCCCCTGGACCAGCTCAAGGTCCGTCAGGCGCTGGACATGGCCATCGACAAGCCGGCGATTATCAAGGCCGTGTACCAGAGCGCCGGTCAACTGGCGCAGAACGCCTTGCCACCGGCCCAGTGGTCGTTCGACCCGAGCATCCAGGACGCCCCCCACGACGTGACCAAGGCCAAGGCGCTACTCAAGGAGGCCGGGGTTGCGCCGGGTACCACCCTCAATTTATGGGCGATGACGGTGCAACGCGCGTCCAACCCCAATGCACGAATGTCGGCACAGATGATCCAGCAGGATTGGGCCAAGATCGGTATCAAGGCCAACATCGTCAGTTATGAATGGGGCGAGTACATCAAGCGTGCAAAAAATGGCGAACATGACGCAATGATCTACGGTTGGACCGGCGATAACGGCGACCCCGACAACTGGCTGGGGGTGCTGTACAGCTGCGCGGCGGTCAAGGGCAGCAACTACGCCAAGTGGTGCGACCCGGCCTACGACCGTTTGATCCAGCAGGCCAAGGTGTCCACCGACCGCCAGCAGCGGATCGATCTGTACCAGCAAGCGCAGAAAATCCTCAAGCAACAGGTGCCGATCACACCCATCGCCAACTCCACGGTCTTCCAGCCGATAAACAGGAACGTGGTGGATTTCAAACTCAGCCCATTCGGCCTCACACCCTTCTACGGCGTGGGTTTGAAGAAGTAATACCCGCCCTTTTCCGGCGCATCGAAGCGCCGCGACGCACCGGAAAAGGGCGCAATTCGCCCCTAAAAAACGCGCGCAAACGATCAAATGCGTCGGAAGTTACACGGATGCGACATTAAGGTACGTTCGTGCCACTGTTTCGGACTTGTGACCGCTCTGGATCTTGCATTGGGTATGGGGCCTGCATAAGTATCCGCAGGACGACTCACGAGGTCGCCCTCAAATCAAAAAATGACAACAAATCATGAGGCCAACATGCTTAAACAAGCGGTCATCCCGTTTTTAGTCGGCGCGAGCTTATTAGCCAGCGCATCTTTCGCCCAAGCCGCGACTAACCTGGTGTTCTGCTCCGAAGGGAGCCCAGCCGGTTTTGACCCTGGTCAGTACACCACCGGAACCGACTTCGACGCCTCTGCAGAGACCGTATTCAATCGTCTGACCCAGTTTGAACGCGGCGGCACCGCTGTGATTCCTGGCCTGGCGACCAAGTGGGATATTTCCGAAGATGGCCTGACCTACACTTTCCACCTGCGTGAAGGCGTCAAGTTCCACACCACGCCGTACTTCAAGCCGACCCGCGAGTTCAACGCCGACGACGTACTGTTCACCTTCAATCGCATGATCAACAAGGATGACCCGTTCCGTAAGGCGTACCC
The DNA here is from genome assembly GCF_900106885.1 of Pseudomonas sp. NFACC14. NCBI lineage: Bacteria > Pseudomonadati > Pseudomonadota > Gammaproteobacteria > Pseudomonadales > Pseudomonadaceae > Pseudomonas > Pseudomonas sp. NFACC14. The sequence continues at coordinate 11,159 of NZ_FNOA01000029.1, read as the reverse complement.
GACCGAATTCCCGTACTTCACCGACATGGGCATGGACACCAACATTGCCAAGGTCGAGAAGCTCGACGACAAGACCGTCAAGTTCACCCTCAACGCTGTAGACGCCGCGTTCATCCAGAACATGGCCATGCACTTCGCTTCCATCCAGTCCGCCGAGTACGCCGCCCAGTTGCTCAAGGAAGGCAAGCCTTCCGACATCAACCAGAAGCCGATCGGCACCGGCCCGTTCGTGTTCAAGAGCTACCAGAAAGACTCGAACATCCGCTTCACCGGCAACAAGGAATACTGGCTTCCGGAAGACGTGAAGATCGACAACCTGATCTTCGCCATCACCACCGACCCGTCAGTGCGTATCCAGAAGCTGAAAAAGAATGAATGCCAGGTCACGCTCTTCCCACGCCCGGCCGACCTCAAGGCGATCAAGGAAGACAAGAACCTGAAGATGCCGGACCAACCGGGCTTCAACCTGGGCTACATCGCCTACAACGTGATGGACAAGATCAAGGGCAGCGACCAGCCCAACCCGATGGCCCAGTTGAAAGTGCGCCAGGCACTGGACATGGCCGTCAACAAGCAGCAGATCATCGACTCGGTGTACCAGGGCGCCGGCCAACTGGCCGTCAATGCCATGCCGCCGACCCAGTGGTCCTACGACACCACCATCAAGGACGCGGCGTACAACCCGGAGAAAGCCAAGGAACTGCTCAAGGAAGCCGGTATCAAGGAAGGCACCGAGATCACCTTGTGGGCCATGCCGGTCCAGCGTCCCTACAACCCGAACGCCAAGCTGATGGCTGAAATGCTGCAGTCCGACTGGGCCAAGATCGGGATCAAGGCCAAGATCGTCACTTACGAGTGGGGCGAGTACATCAAGCGTTCCAAAGGTGGTGAAAACGGCGCCATGCTGATCGGCTGGAGCGGCGACAACGGTGACCCGGACAACTGGCTCAACGTGTTGTTTGGCTGCGACTCGCTGCAGGGCAACAACTTCTCGAAATGGTGCGACAAGAAGTTCGACGACATCGTCAAGCAAGCCAAGCGCACTTCGGATCAATCCAAACGCACCGAGCTGTACAAACAGGCGCAGCACATCCTCAAAGATGCTGTTCCGATGACACCCATCGCTCACTCGACGGTGTTCCAACCCATGCGCGCCAACGTGCAGGACTTCAAGATCAGCCCCTTTGGCTTGAACTCCTTCTACGGCGTCAGCGTCAGCAACTAAGGTGACCTGTGGCGAGGGAGCTTGCTCCCGCTGGGCCGGTCCGACGCTTCGAGCGTAGCGGCCCCTCTTTTGAGCGCGATGGTGGAGCGGTAAGCAACGCCATCGCGAGCAGGGCTCGCCCCCACGGCATACCGTTGCTTTACGCCAAGACCTAGGAAAACGCCTACATCCAAAAGCACTGCGTACCACAGCAGTTGGTTTGGGACGTATCGCCTTTTCCCACAAGTCTTTCAGGCATTGCGCATTTACCGCCCGGCCCACGGCTCATACCGTCGGCACTTGGACGACTTGCCAGCCCTGCGGCATCGCTACGCAATGGAATGAGCTCAGTGTCCCGGACCTGTCCCCGGAAGGACGCCGGTTCACTGTTAAAACACCCCGAACGAGAGAGGGAGCATCATGCGCCATACCTTGGTTTTATCCGCATTGCTGGGCACCGGCCTGCTGGCCGCGACATCCGCGACCCAGGCCGCCGGCGGTAGCCTGGTGTTCTGTTCCGAAGGCAGCCCCGCCGGTTTCGACACCGCGCAATACACCACGGCCACCGACAACGATGCCGCCGAACCGCTGTACAACCGCCTGGCCGAGTTCGAAAAAGGCGCGACCAACGTCGTCCCAGGCCTGGCAACCCGCTGGGACATTTCCGAAGACGGCTTGAAGTACACCTTCCACCTGCGCGAAGGGGTGAAATTTCACACCACCGACTACTTCACACCGACCCGGGATTTCAACGCCGACGACGTGCTGTTCACCTTCAACCGCATGCTTGATCCGCAGCATCCGTTCCGCAAGGCCTACCCCACCGAGTTCCCCTACTTCAACGGCATGAGCCTGAACAAGAACATCGCCAAGGTGGAAGCGACCGGGCCATTGACCGTGGTCATGACCCTCAACAGCGTGGACGCCGCGTTCATCCAGAACATCGCCATGAGCTTCGCCGCGATCCTGTCGGCCGAATACGCCGACCAGTTGCTCAAGAGCGGCAAGCCGAGCGACATCAACCAGAAGCCGATCGGCACCGGGCCGTTCGAGTTCAAGAGCTACCAGAAAGACTCCAACATCCGCTACGTCGCCAGCCAGCAGTACTGGGCGCCGGAGCGGGTCAAGCTGAAGAACCTGATCTTCTCCATCAACACCGACGCCTCGGTGCGGGTGCAGAAGCTCAAGGCCAACGAGTGCCAGGTCACCCTGCATCCACGTCCGGCCGACGTACCGGCCTTGAAGAACGACCCCAAGCTGCAACTGATCGAAAAACCGGGCTTCAACCTCGGCTACATCGCCTACAACACCCGCCACAAGCCGTTCGACCAGGTCGAAGTGCGCCGTGCGCTGGACATGGCGGTGAACAAGCAAGGCATTCTCAATGCCGTGTACCAGGGCGCGGGACAACTGGCGGTCAACGCCATGCCGCCGACGCAGTGGTCCTACGACGACACCATCAAGGACGTCGCCTACAACCCGGAAAAAGCCAAGGAGTTGCTCAAGGCCGCCGGGGTCAAGGAAGGCACCGAAATCACTCTCTGGGCCATGCCCGTGCAACGTCCGTACAACCCCAACGCCAAGCTGATGGCCGAGATGCTCCAGGCCGACTGGGCGAAGATCGGCTTGAAAGTGAAGATCGTCAGCTACGAATGGGGCGAGTACATCAAGCGCACCAAGAACGGCGAGCACGACGTCAGCCTGATCGGTTGGACCGGTGACAACGGGGACCCGGACAACTGGCTCGGCACGCTGTACAGCTGCGACGCCATTGGCGGCAACAACTACTCCATGTGGTGCGACCAGGACTACGACAAGCTGATCAAGCAGGCCAAGGTCGTCACCGACCGCGACCAGCGCACCGTGCTCTACAAACAGGCCCAGCAACTGCTCAAGCAGCAAGTGCCGATCACTCCTGTTGCCCACTCGACGGTCAACCAGCCGCTGAGTGCCAAAGTCGAAGGGTTCAAAGTCAGCCCCTTCGGTCGCAATGTCTTTTCGGGCGTCAGCCTGAACCCATAACCGTTAGCCACACAGCGCGGGCTTCCTATGGAAGCCCCATGCCGACGTCTTGCCGTAATTCGCCAATCAGGCACCAGGCAAACGTTTGCAAGCTGTGAATGAGTTGTAAAACCGATAGCCGTATCACCAAAAAAGAACGGCATTAAAAAAGAAAGAAAAGGAGCGTTACCGATGAAACTGAGCAACACCGCGATATTGGCCTTGGCCATCAGCAGCATTAGCGCAACAGCGTTTGCAGAATCCCAGAGCCAGGCGGTCACCCCGGTGACCCTCAAGACCACCAGCGAGCAAAGCGAAGCCAAGGGTTTCATCGACGGCCAGTCCATCACGGGCACCACGCGCAACTGGTACGCCAACGAGCAATTCAAGCGCGGCACGAAACTCACCTATCGCAAGAACGGTGAAGCACGCGAGACCGACCGCCGGATCAACTGGCTGCAAGGCACCATCATCAAGTACAACTCGGGTTTCACCGAGGGCACCGTGGGCTTCAGCACCGAACTGGCCGCCTACAACGCCATCGCCCTGGACCAGGACCGCAAGGACCTGGCATCCAACAACGGCGGCGCGCCGACCACCCGTCCTGGCGCCGGCAACAACCGTACCCTGACCCGCGAAGGCGGCGACGCCGTGGGCCAGTGGAGCAAGCTGGGCCTGGCGAACGTCAAGGCCCGCATTTCCAACACCACCCTGACCGCCGGCCGTCAGAACTTCAGCAGCCCGATGGTCGACGTCATCGGCAACCGTGCCCTGCCCTCCAGCTTCCAGGGCGTGAGCCTGCACAGCGAAGAATTCGAAAACCTGGGCTTCGACATCGCCACCTTCGATCGCAACTCGCCGCGTACCGAAGAGAGCCTGCGCAAGTTCCGCTCCGAATACGGTGACAGCAGCGTCGAGACCGATCACGTCAACACCGCCGGTATCACCTACCAGCCACTGGCCAGCCTGAAGACCAGCCTCTGGGCGACCCAGGCCGAGGACATGTGGAACCAGTACTACTTCGGCGCCACCCATGAGCTGGGCGACAGCTCGGTGCTGAGCCTGACCACCGGCCTGAACTACTACAAGACCGTGGACTCGGGCAAAAGCAAGCTGGGCGAAATCGACAACGACACCTACTCCCTGTCGTTCGGCCTGACGCACCAGGCCCACAGCCTGACGTTCTCGTACCAGGAAGTGAACGGTAACGAGTACTTCGACTACCTGCACGAAACCAACGGCATCTACCTGGCCAACTCCCTGCTGTCGGACTTCAACGGCCCGAACGAGAAATCCTTCCAGATCGCCTACGGCCTGAACATGGCTGAATACGGCGTGCCAGGCCTGAAGTTCAACGTCTACCAGGCGCGCGGCTGGGGTATCGACGGTACGCACTACAACAGCACCGGTTACAGCGATGTACGGGCGATGGACGGCGAGCACCACTACGAATACGGCGTCGGCGCGTCCTATGCCGTACAGAGCGGCCCTCTGAAAGCCACCGCGATCCGTGCGACCTACACCGCACACCGCGCCAGCGAAAACCAGGCCGACGGCAGCCTCAACGAGTTCCGCCTGGTCACCACCATTCCGTTCAACATTCTCTAAACTGCCACCGGGCGGTCGACTCACGAGGTCGTCCGCCCGGTCTTTGCCACTGACCCGATTGCAGAGGATTGACGATGAACATGATTCCCCTACGCGCCGCCATCGCCGCCGCATTGCTGAGCGTCGCCGTTGGCGCCACAGCCAAACCCCTGGTGGTTTGCACAGAAGCCAGCCCGGAAGGCTTCGACATGGTCCAGTACACGACTGCAGTCACCGCCGATGCCGTGGCGGAAACCATTTTCAATCGCCTGGCCGATTTCAAGCCCGGCACCACCGAGGTGATTCCGGCCCTGGCCGAATCCTGGGACATCAGTGACGATGGCCTGACGTACACCTTCCACCTGCGCAAGGGCGTCAAGTTCCACACCACCGAATACTTCAAGCCGACCCGCGACATGAACGCCGACGACGTGGTCTGGAGCTTCCAGCGCCAGCTGGACCCGAACCACCCGTGGCACAAACTGTCGAGCGTGGGCTTCCCCTACTTTGAAAGCATGGGCTTCAAGGAACTGCTCAAAAGCGTCGAGAAGGTCGACGAGCACACGGTCAAGTTCAGCCTGACCCGCCGCGAAGCGCCATTTCTGGCCGACATCGCCATGGCCTTTTCCTCGATCTACCCGGCCGAATACGCCGACCAGTTGCTCAAGGCCGGCAAGGCCGGCGACCTCAACAGCAAGCCGGTCGGCACCGGGCCGTTCATCTTCCAACGCTACAACAAGGACGCCCAGGTTCGCTTCAAGGCCAACCCGGACTACTTCCGTGGCAAGCCACCGGCCGATGCCCTGGTATTGGCCATCGCCACCGACAACAACGTGCGCATGCAGAAGCTCAAGACCAACGAGTGCCAGATCGCGCTGTACCCCAAACCCGATGACATCCCCAGCATCAAGAAAGACCCGAACCTGAAGGTCGCTGAACTGGACGCGATGACCGTCTCCTACACCGCCCTGAACACCAGCCACAAATACATGAGCGACGTGCGGGTGCGCCAAGCCATCGACTTGGCCTTCGACAAGGAAGCCTACGTCAACGCGCTGTTCGGCAAGGGCAACGCCACCGTGGCGGTCAACCCGTACCCGCCGACGCTGCTGGGCTTCAACCACGACCTGAAGAACCCGCCCCGCAACCTCGACAAGGCCCGCGAGCTGCTCAAGGAAGCCGGCGTGCCGGAAGGCACCGTGTTCACCCTGTTCACCCGCAACGGCGGCGGCCCGACCAACCCCAACCCGATGCTCGGTGCACAGATGATGCAGGCGGACCTGGCGAAGGTCGGGATCAAGGTCGACATTCGCGTGATGGAATGGGGCGAAATGCTCAAGCGCGCGAAAAACGGCGAGCACGACATGGTCTCCGCCGGATGGGCGGGTGATAACGGCGACCCGGATAACTTCCTGACGCCTATGCTCAGTTGCGAGGCCGCCAAGAACGGCGAAAACTACGCGCGCTGGTGCAACGAGAAGTTCCAGGCACTGATCGACCAGGCTCGCGCCACAGTGAACCCCGAGGAGCGTATCAAGCTCTATGAGCAGGCCCAGGTGCTTTTCAACCAGGACCTGCCTTGGATCAGCATGGCTCACACCCGTATGTTCACGGCCATGCGCAACAACGTAGAGGGTTATGTGATTAGCCCGCTCACCACCAACAACTTCGCCACCACCCAGGTGAAGTAGATAAGAAAACGCCCGGCCGCTCTTGACCCAAGAGCTGCCGGGCACGCCTAACCGGCTGATGAGGTACACCTGAAGATGTTTAGTTTTATTGCCCGCCGACTGGGATTATTGATCCCCACGTTCTTCGGCATCACCTTGCTGACCTTCGCGTTGATTCGCATGATCCCCGGCGACCCCGTGGAAGTGATGATGGGCGAACGTCGGGTCGATCCCGAAATGCATGCACAGGCAATGGAACGCCTTGGCCTCAATAAACCGCTGTATGCCCAGTACCTGGACTACATCGGCAAGCTGGCCCACGGCGACCTCGGCGAATCGCTGCGTACCCGTGAAAGCGTATGGACCGAGTTCAGCTCCCTGTTTCCCGCGACCCTGGAACTGTCCATGGCCGCCCTGTTGTTCGCCGGTATCCTGGGCCTGCTGGCCGGGGTGATCGCGGCACTCAAGCGAGGATCCCTGTTCGACCATGGGGTGATGGGCGTCTCCCTGGCGGGGTATTCGATGCCGATCTTCTGGTGGGGCCTGATCCTGATCATGTTCTTCTCGGTGTCCCTGGGCTGGACGCCGGTGTCGGGACGGATCGACCTGCTCTACGACATCGAGCCGAAAACCGGCTTCATGCTGATCGACACGCTGTTGGCCGACGAGCCGGGCGCGTTCCTCGATGCCCTGCACCACCTGATCCTGCCGGCCATCGTGCTGGGCACCATTCCGCTGGCGGTGATCGCCCGCATGACCCGCTCTTCGATGCTCGAAGTGCTGCGTGAAGACTACATCCGTACCGCCAAGGCCAAAGGCCTGTCGCCGTCGCGCGTGGTGTTCGTGCATGGCCTGCGCAACGCACTGATCCCGGTGCTGACCGTGGTCGGCCTGCAAGTCGGCACGCTGCTGGCCGGTGCAGTCCTGACCGAAACGATCTTCTCCTGGCCGGGCATCGGCAAGTGGCTGATCGAAGCCATCGGCGCCCGGGACTACCCCGTGGTGCAGAACGGCATCCTGTTAATCGCCTGCCTGGTGATTCTGGTCAACTTCGTCGTGGACATCCTCTACGGCTTTGCCAACCCACGCATCCGTCACCAGCGCTGAGATCAAAACCATGAGTACTCCAACTACCGCGGTAGCAGTCGATCAAAGCCTGCTGTACCCGTCCCCGTACAAAGAATTCTGGCACGCGTTTTCCCGCAACAAGGGTGCCGTGGCCGGGCTGCTGTTCATGATCCTGGTGGTGTTCTGCGCGCTCTTCGCGCCGTGGGTCGCGCCTCACGACCCGAGCGAGCAGTACCGCGATTTCCTGCTGACGCCACCGGCGTGGCTTGAAGGCGGGCAGATCCAGTTCCTGCTGGGCACCGACGAACTGGGCCGCGATTTGCTGTCGCGGCTGATCCAGGGTTCGCGCCTGTCGCTGCTGATCGGTTTGTCGTCGGTGGTGATGTCGCTGATCCCGGGCATCCTGCTGGGGCTGTTCGCCGGGTTCTTCCCGCGCATCCTCGGCCCGACCATCATGCGCCTGATGGACATCATGCTGGCCCTGCCTTCGCTGCTGCTGGCCGTGGCCATTGTCGCCATCCTCGGCCCAGGCCTGATCAACACCGTCATCGCCATCGCCATCGTCTCGCTGCCGTCCTACGTGCGCCTGACCCGCGCCGCCGTGATGGGCGAACTGAACCGCGACTACGTGACCGCCGCGCGCCTGGCCGGTGCCGGCCTGCCGCGCCTGATGTTCATCACCGTGCTGCCCAACTGCATGGCACCGCTGATCGTCCAGGCGACGCTGAGCTTTTCCTCGGCCATCCTCGACGCCGCCGCCCTGGGCTTCCTCGGCCTCGGCGTACAGCCGCCAACCCCGGAGTGGGGCACCATGCTGGCCTCGGCCCGGGACTACATCGAACGCGCCTGGTGGGTCGTGAGCCTGCCTGGCTTGACCATTTTGCTCAGCGTGCTGGCAATCAACCTGATGGGCGACGGTCTGCGCGATGCGCTGGACCCGAAACTCAAGAATGCCGCCTGAGGAGATTCCCATGTCACTGCTAGAAATCAAGAATCTCAACGTTCGCTTCGGCGACGCCACCGCCGTGCCGGTGGTCGATGGCCTGGACCTGAGCGTGGAAAAAGGCGAAGTCCTGGCGATCGTCGGCGAATCGGGCTCGGGTAAATCCGTGACCATGATGGCGCTGATGGGCCTGATCGAGCACCCCGGCATTGTCACCGCCGATGCGCTGAACTTCGACGGCAAGAACATGCTCAAGCTGAGCAACCGTCAGCGTCGGCAGATCGTCGGCAAAGACCTGGCGATGGTCTTCCAGGACCCGATGACCGCACTCAACCCCAGCTACACCGTGGGTTTCCAGATCGAAGAAGTGCTGCGCCTGCACCTGAAGATGTCCGGCAAGGCCGCCCGCAAGCGCGCCATCGAACTGCTGGAAAAAGTCGAGATCCCGGGCGCTGCCAGCCGCATGGACGCTTACCCGCATCAGCTGTCCGGCGGCATGAGCCAGCGCGTGGCAATTGCCATGGCGATTGCCGGCGAGCCAAAGTTGCTGATCGCCGACGAACCGACCACCGCCCTCGACGTGACCATCCAGGCCCAGATCATGGACCTGCTGCTGGCCCTGCAAAAAGAACAGGACATGGGCCTGGTGCTGATCACCCATGACCTGGCCGTGGTGGCTGAAACCGCCCAGCGCGTGTGCGTGATGTACGCCGGCCAGGCCGTGGAAGTAGGCCAGGTGCCCGAGCTGTTCGACATCCCGGCCCACCCGTACAGCGAAGCGCTGCTGGCGGCGATCCCGGAACACAGCATGGGCGCCGAGCGCCTGGCCACGCTGCCGGGCATCGTGCCCGGTCGCTACGACCGTCCGCAAGGCTGCCTGCTGTCGCCGCGCTGCCCGTACGTGCAGGACAACTGCCGGCAACAACGCCCGGCCCTCGATCCGAAATCCAACAGCCTCGCCCGTTGCTTCTACCCGTTGAACCAGGAGGTGGCGTGATGGCCGTCGTACTTACCGCCCGTGACCTGACCCGTCATTACGAAGTGTCCCGTGGCATGTTCAAGGGCCATGCGACCGTGCGCGCCCTCAACGGTGTGTCGTTCGAACTGGAAGCCGGCAAGACCCTGGCCGTGGTGGGTGAATCCGGTTGCGGCAAATCCACCCTCGCCCGGGCCCTGACGCTGATCGAGGAGCCGTCCTCCGGCTCCCTGAAAATCGCCGGCCAGGAAGTCGCCGGTGCCAACAAGGCCGAACGCAAGCAATTGCGCAAAGACGTGCAGATGGTGTTCCAGAGCCCCTATGCGTCCCTCAACCCACGGCAGAAGATCGGCGATCAGCTGGCCGAGCCGTTGCTGATCAACACCAACCTGTCGGCCACCGAACGGCGGGAAAAAGTCCAGGCGATGATGAAGCAGGTGGGCTTGCGTCCCGAGCATTACCAGCGCTACCCGCACATGTTCTCCGGCGGCCAGCGCCAGCGCATCGCCCTGGCCCGCGCCATGATGCTGCAACCCAAGGTGTTGGTGGCGGACGAACCGACATCGGCGCTGGACGTGTCGATCCAGGCCCAGGTGCTGAACCTGTTCATGGATTTGCAGCAGGAATTCAACACCGCCTACGTGTTCATTTCCCACAACCTGGCGGTGGTGCAACACGTGGCCGACGACGTGATGGTGATGTACCTCGGTCGCCCGGTGGAGATGGGCCCCAACGAGTCCATCTACAGCCGCCCGCTGCACCCGTACACCCAGGCGCTGCTGTCGGCCACGCCGACCATCCACCCGGACCCGAACAAGCCGAAGATCAAGATCGTCGGCGAACTGCCCAACCCGCTCAACCCACCGCCCGGCTGCGCCTTCCACAAGCGTTGTCCGTACGCCACCCAGCGTTGCAAGACCGAAGAACCGGCGCTTCGCCCGCTCGATAACCGTCTGGTGGCCTGTCACTACGCCGAGCGGTTCCTCGAAGGCGCGGCGTAAGGCAAGCAGATAGCGCACTTGTGGCGAGGGAGCTTGCTCCCTCGCCGCGGGTAATGCATCAAACTGAACACCTGAAAAACCCTCCGCCCTACGAAGCAATAGCCGGGCAGGAGGGTTTTTTATTCGTCTCGACTCTACGTCTGGCTATCGCCTTCGTCGTCCTCACCACTATCTCCACCGTCGTCGGGCTCCTGGTCGATGGTCGAGTCATCATTATCCTGATCACCCGACTCCTCTGTGGTGGTCGCGGCAAGCATCATCTCGCCTTGCGCCACTTGCCCACTCGACGCGTGCTGCTCATGCTCATCGCATTCGGCCCATGCGGCGGTAGAGCCCAGGGACAGCATCACCAAAACCTTCAGCAAAAACATCATGCGTAGAAGCTTGTTCATAGCCAACTCCTTCTTTTCCGGATGAAGCCGAGGCCTGACGGCGCTCAAGAAATCTAGTTCTGAACAGGTCGGTTCACCAGATAGGACGCTGCCTAACAGCCAGAATGCCGCTGCTCGACAGATTGGTTTCGAATAAGGGTTATCTCCAATCCAACTAACGACAACCCCCAGTGTGGGAGCGAGCTTGCTCGCGATGGGCAGCACATCCCACATCCAGGCAAGCTGACCCTCCGCCATCGCGAGCAAGCTCGCTCCCACAAGGGGTCATGAGTGACCGAGAGATTGAGGATTGGCACAGAACCAATGTGGGAGCGAGC
>NZ_FNOA01000027.1:0-76816 GCF_900106885.1 Pseudomonas sp. NFACC14 | reverse complement strand
CCGCTATCGCGAGCAAGCTCGCTCCCACCCTGGAGCGGCTGTCTCCCGCAACTCCCCACCCGGCAAAAAACCTGTGGGAGCGAGCCTGCTCGCGATGACGGCGGCACAGCCACCATCAATGCCAACAGACCCACCGCTATCGCGAGCAAGCTCGCTCCCACAGGGACTGGGCCTGGCCCGGAGTAGAATCGCGCCCATGAAAAAGCCCGCAGCGACGGCGGGCTTTTTCAGCAAGCAAGAAGCCGGTACTCAGATAGGGCGGCTGCCGTACTTGTTGTCAGGCTTCTTGGGCGGATCAGCGACCACGTTGGCTTCCACTTCCTGCACCTTACCGCCCCTGGCCAGGAACTCCTCCATGGCCTTGGCGAGCGCATCACGCTCCTTGTTCTTGGCCTCTACGCTCGGCAACTCGTCGACCGACACCGCGGCCTTGGCCTTGCCCTTGGCGGTAGGTGCCGGAACATCGGCCCCATCGTCGTCGGCAACGTCTTCAGCCACCGCTTCAAGGCCTTCTTCGGTCTCGTCTTCGTCGCCTACTTCGAGGTCGTCGTTTTCCAGATCATCGTCGCTCATGTTCTACCTCATGACTTGCGAAAAGCAGATTAGTTATAGCCCAGCTTCGCCATCTGTTCGAAGGCTGCCGGAAAAAATTCAACATCCGCTGGCAATCAGCGGTTATGCCCCTTCACCGTACAAGGTGGCGAGGACTTTACGAGCACCGCCGTGATCACGGTGCTCGCCCAGATAAACACCTTGCCAGGTTCCCAATGCCAGCCGTCCCGCCGTAACCGGCAGGCTGAGCTGGCAACCGAGCACACTGGCCTTGAAGTGCGCCGGGAGGTCGTCCAAGCCTTCGTCGTTGTGCTCATAGCCGGCGGTTCCTTGTGGGATCAGCCGATTGAAAAATCGTTCGAAGTCTCGACGTACCGCCGGATCGGCGTTCTCGTTGATGGTCAACGAGGCCGAGGTATGCTGCAGCCACAGATGCAACAGACCGACACGACACGCCTGGAGTTCAGGCAGGCCGGCCAGCAACTCGTCCGTCACCAGATGAAAGCCCCGGGGCCTTGCCCGCAAGGTTATCAGTGTCTGTTGCCACATACAGATCTCCGCACGTTCGGCGCGCATTCTAGCGCGCTCTGGGAAAAAACAAAGGCCCTAATATTCTTGCCTCGATGTAAGCCTTTGGCGGTATAAAAACCCATGTCGCATCCACAACAAAAGGCGTCGGAAAAACCGCCACACCTTGTGAGCAATGACAAATTCCAGACAAAAAAATGCCCGGCGAACCGGGCATTTTTTTTTGCGTGTGCTTACAGGTTGTAGCCACGCTCGTTGTGCTGGGCCAGATCCAGGCCCACCGCTTCTTCTTCCTCGGTGACACGCAGACCCATGACGGCGTCCAGGACCTTGAGGATGATGAAGGTGACGATCGCGGTGTAGACCACGGTGAAACCCACGCCCTTGAATTGAATCCATACTTGCGCGCCGATATCGGTCACGGTGCCGAAGCCACCCAAGGCCGGTGCGGCGAACACACCGGTCAGGATCGCGCCGAGAATACCGCCGATACCATGCACGCCGAAGGCATCCAGGGAGTCGTCATAACCGAGCTTGCGTTTGAGGGTAGTGGCGCAGAAGAAGCACACCACACCTGCCGCCAAGCCGATGACCAGGGCGCCCATCGGGCCCACGGTGCCGGCAGCCGGGGTGATTGCAACCAGGCCAGCCACCACGCCCGAGGCAATGCCCAGCGCGCTTGGCTTGCCGTGGGTGATCCACTCGGCAAACATCCAGCCCAGCGCCGCCGCAGCGGTAGCGATCTGGGTCACCAGCATCGCCATGCCGGCAGTGCCGTTGGCGGCGACAGCGGAACCGGCGTTGAAGCCGAACCAGCCGACCCACAGCATGGCCGCGCCCACCAGGGTATAACCCAGGTTATGGGGTGCCATTGGCGTGGTCGGGAAGCCTTTGCGCTTGCCCAGTACCAGGCACGCCACCAGACCGGCGATACCGGCGTTGATGTGCACCACGGTGCCGCCAGCGAAGTCCAGCACGCCCCAGTCCCACAGCAGGCCGCCGTTGCCGGACCAGACCATGTGCGCAATCGGTGCATACACCAGGGTGAACCACACGCCCATGAAGATCAGCATGGCGGAGAACTTCATCCGCTCGGCAAATGCACCGACGATCAGGGCCGGGGTAATGATGGCGAACGTCATCTGGAAGGTGATGAACACCGCTTCAGGGAACAGCGCCGCCGGGCCGGTCAGGCTGGCTGGCGTGACACCCGCCAGGAACGCTTTGCCGAAACCGCCAATGAAGGAGTTGAAGTTGACGACGCCCTGCTCCATGCCGGTGGTGTCGAACGCGATGCTGTAGCCATAGATGACCCACAGGATGCTGATCAGACCGGTAATGGCAAAGCACTGCATCATCACGGAAAGAATGTTTTTCGACCGGACCATGCCACCGTAGAACAGTGCAAGGCCTGGAATGGTCATGAACAGTACAAGAATCGTGGCCGTGAGCATCCAGGCGGTATCGCCGGAGTTCAAGACGGGGGCTGCCGCTTCTTCTGCCATGGCCAGGCCAGGCATTGCGAAGGACAACAGGGCTCCTAGCCCTGCGAATTTACGCAGAGTCATATTGTTTTCTCCTGGGGCGTTGGGTTTGGCGGCTTAGATAGCGTCGGTATCGGTTTCGCCGGTACGGATGCGGATAGCCTGTTCCAGATTGACCACAAAGATCTTCCCGTCACCGATCTTGCCGGTGTTGGCGGCCTTGGTGATTGCCTCGATCACCCGGTCCAGATCCTTGTCGTCAATGGCGACATCGATCTTCACCTTGGGCAGGAAATCGACCACGTATTCCGCGCCGCGATACAGCTCGGTGTGACCTTTCTGCCGACCAAAGCCTTTGACCTCAGTAACGGTAATGCCCTGCACGCCGATCTCGGACAACGACTCGCGCACGTCGTCCAACTTGAACGGCTTGATGATGGCAGTGACTAGCTTCATGAAACTTTCTCCCGAATTGGTGGACTTGCCCCAGGAAAACAAACCCGACTCAAGTCTAAGCGCAGTGCCTGGCTTTGTAACGCGTCGTCGGCCCAAGTTGCCCGACAGGCCAGTTAACCGATCCTGACGAAACTCCCCGTTCCGCCTGCTGCACTGCATTCGTCACAGCGACTGCATCAGTGCATGGGTCATCAGCCTCTAAGCAGAAACCTTGCCATCTGTGCCCAAACCCTCTGATTTCAGCCCCTTGGCCACCGGCTCGACGTGCACCGCACCACGAACCGCAGCGATACGCACAACAACAGTGCAGTGCCGCCCGGCCCCATGCGCGAAAAGCGTGCATCCCTGGCTGGCGAATTGACTATAGACACTGCGTGGTACACTGCCCGCCATCGTTTCCAGGACACCTGCACATGCTTGCGCCCAAAGACCTCCTCGACGCCCTGAGCGGCCACGCCTCCCGTATCTTGAGTGGCGACACGCCGCTGCCCAAAAGCGAAATCGAAAGCCAGTTCAAGGCCCTGCTGCAAAGCGGCTTCAGCAAGCTGGACCTGGTCAGCCGGGAAGAATTCGACAGCCAGATGGTCGTGCTGGCCCGGACCCGGGCACGCCTCGAAAGCCTGGAGGCCAAGGTCGCCGAGCTGGAAGCGCGACTGGCTCCAGCCCAGGAATAAATAAGCCGCGCGCCTGCGACATACGCCCGGGAGCCCAGGCGTATTCAACCTGAAGGGTCAGAGACGGAAACGGCCAACCAGGGTATTGAATGACAGGGCCAGGTTAGACAGCTCCTGGCTCGAAGCATTGGTCTGGTTCGCCCCGGCCGCAGTCTGGGTCGAGAGATCCTGGATATTCACCAGGTTGCGATCGACCTCGCGGGCCACATGGGCCTGTTCCTCCGACGCCGTGGCAATCACCAGGTTACGGTCATTGATCTGCGAGATGCCGTCGGCGATCTGCTCCAGCGCCTCGCCAGTGGCCCGGGCCAGGCCCTGGGTCTCGGTCACCAGCGCCTGGCTCTTGCCCATCGCATCAACCGCACTGTCGGCACGGTCCTGGACCGCGTGGATCATGCTCTCGATTTCACCGGTTGACGCCTGGGTGCGGGCCGCCAGGGCGCGAACCTCATCGGCCACCACGGCAAAACCGCGGCCCTGTTCCCCGGCGCGTGCCGCCTCGATGGCCGCGTTGAGCGCCAACAGGTTGGTCTGTTCAGCGATCCCGCGGATCACATCCAGCACCTTGCCAATATCGCGCACCTGCACCGCAAGATCCCTGACCAGCCCGGTGGACGCGGTGATTTCCTGGGTTGCGGTATTGATCGCCTGCACCGCGCTACGGGCCTGATCACGCCCTTCGCTGGCTTGTGAGCTGGTCGATTGCGAAGCCTGTGAAGTGGAGACCGCGTTGCGGGCCACTTCCTCGACGGCGGAAGTCATCTCGGTCACGGCCGTGGCGGCCTGCTGGATTTCATCATTCTGTCGGATCAAGGCACGACTGCCATCATCGGTGACCGCCGTCAGCTCCTCGGCGGCGGAAGCCAATTGGTCCGAAGCGCTGGCAATCTGCTGGATGGTGGTCTTCAAACTCGTCTGCATGTCGCCCAGGGCCTTGAGCAACTGGCCGGCCTCGTCGCGACTGTTGCTGGTGATGTGCTGAGTGAGGTCGCCCTGGGCGATGCGTTGTGCGCAATCGACCGCCACGGCAATCGGTCGACTGATCAGGCGACTGATAAACATGCCCAACAGCAGCGCGGCGATAAACGCCACGACGATGCCGCTGTACAACACGGTCTTGGCCGTCAGCTCCTGCTGCGTGGCGGCCTTGGCGTCTTCGCTGATCTGTCGGTCATTGGAGTCGATCATGATGGTCAACTGATCCATCACCTTGCGATAAGCCTTCTGCAAGTCACCGAGCAACAGGGTACGACCGTTCTCCAGGTCGCCAGCCGCCATCATCGCCACGTACTGCTGCACCATGGCCTGGTAGACCGGCCAATCGCGGGCCATCTGGTCGCCGGCGATGCGCTCGTCTTCAGCCAGATTGCCTTTGCGGTAATCGGCGAAAGCCTTTTCGCTGGCCAACTGATTGGCTTTCATCGAAGCGAGGAACTCATCCTTCATGCTCTGCGGAGCATTGCCGGCGGTAGCGACATACAGCCGGTACATGTCGCGCGTCTGGCCGACCGCCTTGGTCTTGGTCTGCGACGTATTGGCGACCGAGACCAGGTTGTTGTTGAACACTCCCTGCAAACGTGTCGACAGCGCGGAAACCCCACTGACGCCAAGCATGCCCACGGCGAGCGTTATCAGGGCGCAGAGGAAAAACGAGGCGATCAATTTGGTCGATAGTTTTGCATCGTTGAGCCAGTTCATCGGTGGATCCTCATGGGATGCTGGTCCAGCAGCCCGGTCATGTGTGCATTTCCCTGCCCCGCGTAACGCCAGGTTAAGGGCCTGTTTCCTGATTCCATCGCCGCTCGGGTCCGCCCTGCCGACACGGGCATCGTTGGCGCGGCGCTTGATGGTTCTTCGTCATGACGTCGTACAACATCACGAAAATGTTAGCCACATCCCTTTGTTTACCCTCAATCTGGATGAAGCAATTTCCTTTCTTTCTTGCCCGTTTCGTTGACGGCGATTTTGCTCTGCATTTCCTGAAATGCCCGTACTAGAGCTATCAAATAAAACAAATAGATAGTAGCTCTTAGCCATAATCGTTGCAAAATGTTACATCATGTGAAATCTTTATCGCAACGCAAGACATCGTACAACTATGCAGATTCAACGAACCGAGCCAAAGGCCGCGCGTCGAAATCCATGAGGAGTGACACATGTATCCGCAGAGGAGGGATCAGCCATTGCCCGGCGTGGGCAAGGTGAAGTCCATGATGAATATGCTCGCGGGCGGCCTGGTCCTGATGACGGTCAGCCTGGCGACCCACGGCGAGACACTCGACACCAGCGCTTCGCCCGGCAAGCGACTGGCGGTGGCCGCCGATTGCGTGGCCTGCCATAGCACCGTCGGTGGCAAGCCCTTTGCCGGCGGTTACCCACTCAACTCGCCGATGGGCACCCTCTACTCGACCAACATCACCCCTTCCAAGAGCGCCGGCATCGGCCAGTACACTCAGGCAGACTTCGCCCGCGCCGTGCGCGACGGCGTGACGCCGGACGGCACCCACCTGTATCCGGCGATGCCCTATACCTCCTACGCCAAGATGACCGACAGCGACGTCGCCGCCCTGTACCAGTACTTCATGAATGAAGTCGCGCCGGTGGATACGCCCAGCCCCAAGACCGAGCTCGACTTTCCGTTCAATGTCCGCGCCTCGATGCTCGGCTGGAACGCCTTGTTCCATAGCCAGAAACGCTTCGAGGCGGATCCGGGCAAGTCCGCCCAGGTCAATCGCGGCGACTACCTGGTCAATGCACTGGCCCATTGCGACACCTGCCATACCCCACGCAATGTCCTGATGGCGGCGGATAACGCCAAGGCGCTTTCCGGTGGTTCATTGGGGGCCTGGTACGCCCCGAACATCACCTCGGACAAGACCAGCGGGATCGGCGCCTGGTCGAGCGATGAGCTCGTTGCCTACCTGCGCAGCGGTCATGTGGAGGGCAAGGCGCAGGCTGCCGGGCCCATGGCCGAGGCGGTCGAGCACAGCCTGCAGTACCTCGGCGAGGAGGACCTCAAGGCCATCGCCGCCTACTTGCTGCAGACCCAGCCAATCGCCACCGGCGAACGCCAGGCCCGCCATACCTTCGGCCAGGCCTCGAACGACGAACTCAACCTGCGCGGCGGCAAGCCGCAGGACAATCCGGGCTGGCACATCTACAGCGGCACCTGTGCCAACTGTCACCAGGCCAACGGCGAGGGCACTCGTGAGTATCCGTCACTGTTCCACAACACCGCGACCAGCCGCCGCGACAACCTGATCGCGACCATCGTCTACGGCGTGCATCGCGAAGTCGACGGCGTGGCAATCGACATGCCGGCCTTCGGTCCCGGCGCGCTGTTCACCGATCGCCTCGACGACCAGCAGATCGCCGACGTCAGCAACTACGTCCTGTCCCGCTACGGCAACGCCGGCTTGAACGTGACTGCCGCCGATGTGGCACAGGTACGCGAAGGCGGACCCAAGGCCCCCATCGCCGTGCTGGCGCGCTACAGCGTACCGGCACTGGTTGTGCTCGGCCTGCTGGTCCTCCTGGGGCTCTACAGACTCAAGGCTCGTCGCCGGCCGCAGGAGGCCTGAGCAATGGACACTTCAATGATCGACACTCACATGCCCGTTTCATCCACCCCCACCGCCCAACTGTCCCGCCGCAGCCTGCTGCGCGGGTCGGTCACCCTGGGCCTGGTGGCCCTGGTCGGAGGCCTCGGCCCCTGGCAATCGGTGATGGCCGAGGGCGACCAGGACTTTATCGCCCTGTCGCAATTCCTGGTCAGCCGTCCGGTCAATCCGGTCCTGGCGGCGCGCTACTACCGCGCCCTGAGCCGGCGCGCACCGAACTTCAGCGGCAATGTCGGCGCCCTCAGGCAGCTGGTCGACGGGCAGGGCTTCAAGCATGTGGATGAATACCTGGCCCAGGCCAACCCGGACCCATCGTTGAAAGCGACGGCCATCAGCATCATTTCGGCCTGGTACCTGGGCATCGTCGGCGAGCTCGCCGATGCCGAACTGATCAGTTACTCCGAGGCGCTGATGTATCGGCCGACCCACGGCATTCTCATCATTCCAACCTACGGTGGCGGCCCCGCATCCTGGGGCGCCAAGCCAGCCGACACGCAGGATTTCAAACTATGAGCAGCGTTGTTTACGACGCCGATGTGGTCGTCATCGGCTCCGGCGTGATGGGTGGCCTGATTGCCAGCGAGCTGGCCAAGGCGAATAAATCCGTGATCGTCCTCGAAGCGGGCCCACGGGTGAACCGCCGTGACATCGTCGAGACCTTCCGCAACGCGCCGGTCAAGCTCTCGCTGGCCAACGCCAAGCTGCAGGGTGCCGGCTCGCCTTACCCGAGCCTGCCTCATGCACCTTCCACCTATGGCGACTACCTGCAGCAGGTCGGCCCGGTGAAATACAACACCTCCTACCTGCGGGTGGTCGGCGGCACCACTTGGCACTTCGGTTCCTCGCTGTGGCGCATGCTGCCCAATGACTTCCGCCTCAACTCCCTCTACGGACGCGGGCGTGACTGGCCGATCAGCTATGACGAACTGGAACCCTTCTACGCCCGTGCCGAGACCGAGCTGGGCGTGTCCGGGGTCGACGGCCAGGATGAAAGTGGCCAGGGTGGCGCGGCTTATCCACCGCGTTCGATTCCCTACCCGATGGAAGGCCTGAAGCCCAGCTACATGTTCAAGCGCCTCTCGAGCCTGTTGAGCAAGGGTGGCTACAACCCGATCCTCGAACCCAATGGCCGCGCCACCCGCCCCTATGGCAAACGCCCACCGTGCGCGGGCAACAACAACTGCAACCCGGTCTGCCCGATTGCCGCCAAGTACGACGGCTCGATGCATATCGACGAGGCCGAGCGCCATGGCGCCAAGGTGCTGGACAACTCCGTGGTGTACCGGATCGAGGCCGGCGACGACGGCAAGATCAGCGCGATCTGGTACATGCGCCCCGACAAGACCCAGCATCGCCTGACCGCCCGGTACTTCGTGCTGGCGGCCTATGGCATCGAATCGCCGAAGCTGTTGTTGATGTCCACGTCCGAGAAATACCCCAACGGCATCGCCAATACTTCCGATCAGGTCGGTCGCAACCTGATGGACCACACCGGCGTGAGCATGAACGTGATGACCAAGGAGGACATGTGGCCCGGCGAGGGACCGACCCAGTTGCTGGTCTACCTGAACAGCCGCGACGGCGCGTTCCGCAAGGACTACCCGAGCTACAAGATCAAGGTTCGCAACACGGTGCCCACCTCGCAGATCACCACCAACCTGATCGCCAAGGGTGTGTTGGGCTCCAAGCTCGACGAACAGATCCGCCTGCAGTCGGCGCGCTCCTTGAACTGGGCGGTGGACTTCGAAACCCTGCCGCTGCCGGAAAACCGCGTCACCCCGAGCAAGACTCGCTTCGACGCGATTGGCCTGCCGGTACCGGAGATCTACTACAGCGTTCCCGACTACTGGCACGCGGGCAAGGAAAAGGCCCTGGAAGACCTCAAGCAGTTCGCCCACCTGCTCGACGCCGACATCCTCAGCACCGACGTCAACTTCCAGAACCGCCAGCACATCATGGGCACCACCATCATGGGCGACGACCCGAAGAACTCGGTGGTCGACCGCGACTGCCGTAGCCACGACCACGCCAACCTGTTTATCGCCGGGACCAGCGTGATGCCGTCATCGTCCTGCGTGAACCCCACGCTGACTGGGGCCGCACTGAGCATTCGTATCGCCGATCAATTGCTGAGGGAGGTGTAAGGCCTGTTCAACCCCCCGCCGCCTGCTGAGAGGGAGCCGGGGTCAGTACCAGCGGCAGCTCCAGGATAAACAGCGCGCCGCGGCCTGGCCCGGCGCTCTGCGCAGTCAGATCGCCGCCCATCTCGTGCGCCGCCAGAATGCAGCTGTGCAAACCAAAGCCATGACCGTCGACACGCGTGGTGAAGCCGTGCTCGAACACCCGCGCAAGATTGTCCTGCGCGATCCCCTCGCCATTGTCCTCGACCTCGACCCGCACGCGCCCATCGTCAACGATCTTCAGGCGCAGGATGATCCGCGGCGGCCGGTTCACACCCGCGTCCAGCGCCTGCTTGGCGTTGTTGATCAGATTGACCAGGATCTGCAGCACTCGGTGCTTGTCCAGTGGCATTTGCGGGATATCGCTGAACTCCTTGATCAGCGAGATGTGGTGGCGGGCCAGGGACACATCGCAAATGCGCACGACATCCTCGACCAGCTCTCGCAGCGAGCCCGACTCCAGGACGCTGGCATTGCCGGCATAGGATTGCTGGGTGGCGACGATTTCCTTGATGTGGTCGATTCGGCGGGTCAACTGCGCCAACTCGGCGATCATGCCTTGCTGCTCGACGGCCAGCGCGTCGGCCAGCTTGTCGAGATAGTCCGGTAGCGTGCGCCCTTTCGGATCGCTGCTGATGAAGTCGCCGAGATCGTCGGGATGCTCCTTCATCAACTGGACGACCTTGGCCACCCCGGGCCCCTTGGAGGTGTGCACCTTCTCGTAGAGGACCTGGGCCGACACGTTGACGCTGTTGAGCACATTGCCCACGTTGTGCAACACATTGGTGGCGATTTCCGCCATGCCGGCCCGGCGCGCAGTGGTCACCAGTTCGGCCTGCGCCTCGCGCAACTCTTCGTTGACCTTGGCCAATTGCCGCGGGCTGGGGATCTTCAGGGCCACCGGCACCAGCCGGACCAGCAGGATGGCGGTAATCACCGAAGCTATCGCGGTGATTACCTTGACCAGCGCCGACAACCAGTAATAAGGCTGCCAAATGGTCAGGATTTCCATCACGTGGCTGGTCCCGCAGGCCAGGATAAATACGCCAAAGGCCGCCAGCATCCAGTCGAACGGCACGTCCTTGCGCTTGTGGATAAAGTACAGGAGCGTGAAGGGAATGGTGACGTAGGACAGGGCGATCAAGCCATCGGCAATGACATTAGTCCACAGCAGATCCGGCCGCCACATGTAGCAGTGCCCATGGGGCATGAAGCGCTTGTCGGTTAACAGAGCCAGCAGATCGTTCATGGCCACTTCCTCCCTGTGCCGTTGATACCGCCAAGTGCCGACTGGGCAAGTCGGAGTCTAGGCCGGTCCCGGGCATTTCGCCTGGGCGGGTGAAGGACGGCATCGGCTGAACCGTATCGCGCTAGCCGCCTCGGCTGTCACTGGCCGTCGAAACATCCTGCCAAATTTTCTCCCCTCGATTGCTGCGCCCAAGTTCTTCCCCACGACTACCCTTCAAAAGTCGCAGGACGCGGCACCCCATTCACTCAAGGAACGATTCATGTCGCTCGCCATTGTCCACAGCCGCGCCCAAGTGGGGGTCGAGGCTCCTCCCGTTACCGTTGAAGTCCACCTGGCCAATGGCTTGCCGTCGCTGACGATGGTTGGCCTGCCGGAGGCGGCGGTAAAGGAAAGCAAGGATCGGGTGCGCAGCGCGATCATCAACTCGGGGCTGAATTTTCCAGCGCGGCGCATCACCCTGAACCTGGCGCCGGCGGACCTGCCAAAAGACGGCGGCCGCTTCGACCTGGCCATCGCCTTGGGGATCCTGTCGGCCAGCGTGCAGGTGCCGACCCTGACGCTGGACGACGTGGAATGCCTTGGTGAACTGGCCCTGTCCGGCGCGGTGCGTCCGGTGCGTGGGGTATTGCCCGCGGCGCTGGCGGCGCGCAAGGCCGGGCGCATGCTGGTGGTGCCACGGGCCAATGCCGAGGAAGCCTGCCTGGCCTCGGGGCTGAAGGTGATCGCCGTGGATCATCTGCTCGAAGCGGTGGCGCATTTCAACGGCCACACGCCGGTCGAGCCGTTCGTGTCCAATGGGCTGCTCTCGGCCAGCAAGCCCTACCCCGACCTGAATGAAGTACAAGGCCAGGCCGGGGCCAAGCGGGCCTTGCTGATTGCCGCCGCGGGGGCCCACAACCTGTTGTTCAGCGGACCACCGGGTACCGGCAAGACCTTGCTGGCGAGCCGTTTGCCAGGGCTGTTGCCGCCACTGGCCGAGAGCGAGGCCCTGGAGGTCGCGGCCATCCAGTCGGTGGCCAGTTGCGTGCCCTTGAGCCATTGGCCGCAACGCCCGTTTCGCCAGCCGCACCACTCGGCTTCCGGTCCGGCGCTGGTGGGTGGCGGGTCAAAACCGCAGCCAGGGGAGATTACCCTCGCCCACCATGGCGTGCTGTTTCTGGATGAGCTGCCGGAATTCGACCGCAAGGTGCTGGAGGTCTTGAGAGAACCGCTGGAGTCCGGCCACATCGTGGTTTCTCGCGCCCGGGATCGAGTGCGCTTCCCTGCCCGTTTCCAGCTGGTGGCGGCGATGAACCCCTGCCCCTGTGGCTATCTCGGCGAGCCCAGCGGCCGCTGTGCCTGTACACCGGAGATGGTGCAGCGCTACCGCAACAAACTCTCCGGCCCGTTGCTGGACCGTATCGACCTGCACCTGACCGTCGCCCGGGAAGCCACGGCATTGAACCCCAGGCTCGAAGCCGGGGACGATACGGCGACGGTCGCCGAGCGCGTAGCCGAAGCTCGGGAGCGCCAGCACCGCCGCCAGGGCTGCGCCAACGCCTTCCTCGACCTACCGGGGGTGCGCCGGCATTGCAAGTTATCCACAACCGATGAAACCTGGCTGGAAACCGCCTGCGAGCGGCTGACCCTGTCGCTGCGCGCCGCCCACCGCTTGCTCAAGGTCGCCCGGACACTGGCGGACCTGGAGCAAGCGGGGAATATTCGCCGCGAGCACCTGGCCGAAGCGTTGCAGTATCGGCCGGCCACGGCTTGAACCGCTCTACGGCTTGCTCAGGTCTACCAACGGTGTGTCCCGGACCTCGGTTTTTTGACCGTTCTGGATCGCATCGATGCGCTTGAGCGCCTTATCCACTGCGCCCTTGTCTGCCAGCAGGCTGTAGTGAATCTGGAATTGCCTGTGCTCTTTCGGCCCGATCGTGGGCACCAGGCCCAGTGGCCGCTGATACCGGCGGTTATAGGAAAAACTGGTGCCTGGTTCCAACCCGGTCACGTAGCCCTGGCCTTGGGTATCGGTGTTTTTCCACAGGGAGAATACAGGCAACGTGCTGGTGTTGAAGCCTACCGACACACCGAGGCTGCCGGCCTTGTTGTGCAGCACGGTGAGGGTGTCGCCCTTGGCGTCGGCGTAGGGCACGACGTTATAGACGGTTTCGTCGTAATCCTTGGTCGGGGCTCGGTAGGTTTGCCAATCCGGCAAGTCGCCCTTGGCCTTGTCGTTGAACGGCGAGACCTGCTTGACCGGTGCCGCGAAACGAGCGCCCTGCTCCAGGAAAGGCGTGCTGAAATTGCTGTGGTAGAGCGCTTGGTATTCCTTCGGGTAATCGCCGTTGTTGGTCAGTGTGTCGCTGAGCGCGAACGTCACGCTGCCGGGCTCGGTGACCAGTTCGGTCTGTACCGAGAAATCGACCTTCTTGAACGCCTGCTCCTTCAACTCGCCCCGCAGGGTGATGGCGTAGGGTGGCTTTTCATCGATGTGCAAGGTGACTTTGTTGGCCGGAATATTGGCCGCGCGACCATGCAGGGTCAGCAGCTCGCCATTGTCCATGCCGGGATGGCCGACCCATTCGTAGCCACAGCGGGTCACCAATTCATTGAAACCTTCGAGCCAACCCAACCCACCGCGACCGTTGAGCTCGATGAACGCCGGATTGACCACTTCCTTGACCGGCGAATCCCAACCCATGCGCACGTTCCCGACCGACGCCTGCAGCACATTCATGCCACGGGTCGGGACGATCGAAAGCTTCAGGGTGCCGTTGTCGATATCAACGATGCTGACGCCCTCCTGCCGGCCACCGTGCAGGGTGCGCATCGTCACGGAGAAGGGTTTATCGGTTTTCACGCCGAGCTGCTGGCTGGTGATTTGCCAGGGTTGTGCGGCTTTATCGGTATCGAGCAGGACGTAATCCCACGCCATTGCCTGGGAGGCAGCGCCCAAGGCGCCAAGGGTAACGAGGAGTTTGAGCGGAGTCATGGACGCGACCTTTTATTGGAGTTGTGCGGTTTTTATAGACTTGAAGAAACGTTTCAGCAAGCTTAAAAACAGCAATTCCCTTAAAAAACCATGACTACACGATCAGCAGCGTTTGTGGGAGCGAGCTTGCTCGCGATAGCGGTAGGTCAGATAGAAATGATGCTGGCTGGACAGCCGTCATCGCGAGCAAGCTCGCTCCCACAGGGAATCGAGGGTGGCCCGGGTTTGGTATGCACTGGGAATCAAAATGTGGGAGCTCGCTCGCGATGGCGGTGGGTCAGATTGAGATGATGTTGGCAGGACAACCCCAATCGCGAGCAAGCTCGCTCCCACAGGGAATCGAGGGTGGCCCGGGGTTCGTATTCACTGGGAATCAAACTGTGGGAGCGAGCTCGCTCGCGATAGCGGTGGGTCAGATTGAGACGATGTTGGCTGGGCAGCCCCAATTGTGAGCAAGCCCGCTTCCACTGAAATCTCGGGAAGCGGGCTTGTGACAGGAGGCTTCAGCGGAACCGATCAACCTCTTGGCGCAGGTCCTGGGCCAGTTTTTCCAGTTCCTTGGCGGTGACCGCCAGGTTCGAGACCACCTGGCGCTGTTCGCTGTTGGCCATGGCGATGCTTTGCAGGTTGCTGCTGAGCAGGGTCGCGGTGCTGCTTTGTTCCTGGGTGGCGGTGGTGATCGCCGCGAATTGCTGGCCAGCCGAACGGCTCTGCTCGTCGATTCGCGCCAGGGCCGAGGCCACATTGGCGTTGCGCGCCAGGCCTTCCTGCATCAACAGGTTGCCCTGTTCCATCGTGCTGATGGCATTGCCGGTTTCCTGCTGGATGCTGTTGATCATGCTGGAGATTTCGTCAGTGGCCTGGCGAGTGCGGGACGCCAGGCTGCGGACTTCATCGGCCACCACGGCGAAACCACGGCCCTGCTCGCCGGCGCGGGCAGCTTCGATGGCCGCGTTCAAAGCCAGCAGGTTGGTCTGCTCGGCAATCGAGGTGATGACCCCCACGATGCCGCCGATTTCCTGGGAACGCTGGCCCAGGGTATTGATGACCGTGGCCGTGCTGTTCAGCGCGCCGGCGATTTGCTCCAGGGACGACGACGCTTCATCCATCGAGGTTCGGCCGATGCGGGTTTGCTGGGCGTTTTCCTGGGCCAGGCGCTCGGTGTTGCCCATGTTGTCGGCAATGTTCAGGGAGGTCGCACTGAACTCTTCCACCGCGCCGGCCATGCTGGTGATTTCGCCGGATTGCTGCTCCATGCCCTCGTACGCCCCGCTGGACAACCCGGACAGGGCCTGGGCGCGGCTGTTGACCTCCTGGGAGGCCTTGCGGATGTGCTCGACCATGGTCGACAGGGCCTCGCTCATCTGGTTGAAGGCACGGGCCAACTGACCGATTTCGTCATGGCTCGACACATTCAGGCGCACGCTCAGGTCGCCAGCACCCAACGCTTCGGCCTGGCGCACCAGATCCCCCAGTGGCGCCAGTTTGCTACGCAACAACCACATTGCCGAACCGACCGCCAACAGCATCGCCAGCAGGCTGCCAATGGCCAGTTGAATGCCGACGCTCCAGGTCACGGCGCGGATCTCGGTTTTCGGCATGCTCGCCACCACCGCCCACGGCCCGCCCTCGAACGGTACGGCAACGCTGTAGAAATCTTCGGCGGTATCGGCCCAGAACGCGCCCTTGCCCGGCTTTTTGATCAAGCCGGTAATGGTCGTGGTAGCGTTGTCCAGCGCCTGCACGCCGGCGGGCGGCACCAGCCATTGGTTTTGTTCGTCCAGCAGCGCCAGGGAGCCGGTCTGGCCGATACGGAAGCGCTTGAGGTTTTCGAACTGTGCGTTCTGCGCGTCGGTGTAATCGAAGCCTACGTACAACACGGCAATGATCTTGCCGCTGCTGTCGCGCACAGGCGTGTACTGCGACATGTAGAAGCGCCCGAAAAGCAGCGCCCGGCCAATGTAGCTCTGCCCACTGATCACCGGGCCGTAGGCGGGGCCGGCGCGGTCGAGCACGGTGCCGATGGCCCGCGTACCGTCCTGTTTGCTGACGGAGGTACTGACTCGGATGAAATCGTCGCCGCTGCGCACGAATACCGTGGCGACCCCGGCGGTCATCGCTTTGAAGTCATCCACTTCCTTGAAGTTGTTGTTCAACACTTCGCTACCCAGGCTCAAGCCAGGGGTTTGTACGCCCGCCACCGTCACCGGCTGGTCCGGATGCACGCTCAGGCCCGCGCTGAAGCGCTTTTCGAACAGGCCGGCCAACCGCTGGGTGCTCTCGCGCAGGGTGCTGTGGAACGTATTGAGCTGGTCGGCCATCAGGCGCGCTTCGCTGGCCAGGTGCTCTTCACGGGTGGCAAGGTTGGCAGCGTCCAGCGAACGCAAGGCGAAGACGGTACTGCCGGAGATCACGATCGCCAGTATCACGGCGAGGGCAAGGCCTAGCTGTGAGGCGATCCGGGCGCGGGGTTGAGACATGACGGCTCCTGGCCGAGAGACCGGATCATTCTGATCACGTCGCACGCTCGGCATTTTATTCGGGTGAGGTGTAAGTAGACCCTTTCTGAACGAGGGTTCCATGTTCACGGATTCGGCGGCAAAGCCAAATACTTGAGCGGTTTGCACGGATTAGTGCCAAGTGGCTAGCACGCCAACTTCAACGTTTCAGCTCAGACGTTGTACATCGGGCAGTTGCATGGCCTTGACCTCGCCTTGGAGGAAGTCGCTGAGCCGGCGCAAACGTTCACCTCCCGGCCGGGTTTTCGGCCAGACCAGGTAATAGTGTTCCCCACTGGCGACAGCCGTCGGCCATGGCAGGCTCAGGCGCCCTTGGGCAACGTCCTCGGCCACCATCAGCAGGTCGCCCATGGAGACCCCATAGCCACGCGCGGCCGCGATCATGCCCAGCTCCAGGGTATCGAACACCTGCCCCCCCTTGAGCGAGACCTTGTCGGACAGGCCCATGCGTTGCAGCCAGTTGCGCCAGTCCCGGCGATCCGGCGTCGGATGCAGCAGTTCAGCACTGGCCAGCCGCGCCACGTCCCAGGGCTGATCGTTCAACAGGTTCGGCGCGCCCACCGGGATCAACTCCTCGGGGAACAGCAAACTGGCCTCCCAATCCGCCGGAAAATGCCCGTTGCCCAGCAACACGGCGCAATCGAAGGGCTCGACGTTGAAGTCCACCGAATCGATGTCCATCCAGGCACTGGTCAGTTGCACCTCATTGCCGGGCTGCAAATGCCGGAAGCGACTCAGGCGCGCCAACAACCAACGCATGGTCAGCGTCGAAGGCGCTTTCATGCGCAGGATGCCGTCTTCGCCATGCAAAGTGTGGCAGGCCCGCTCCAGCGCCATGAAACCCTCGCGCACGCCCGGCAGCAGCAACCGCGCCGCCTCGGTCAACTGCAGGTTGCGACCGCTGCGCTGGAACAGCCGGCAGGCAAAGTGATCTTCCAGCGTGCGGATGTGCCGGCTGACGGCGCTCTGGGTGATCGACAGCTCTTCCGCGGCCCGGGTGAACGAGCTGTAGCGCGCCGCGGCTTCGAATGCTCGCAACGCATAAAGAGGAGGAAGACGACGGGACATCGCAAAAGCTCCATGGCGTGGTCTGCAAACCCTACCAGAAACCCATCCAGCATGAGTTTTAATCATGCCAGCGATCTTTTTTATCCTTTTGTGCAATCCGCCGAGAGCGTCGAGAATCGTCGCTTTACTGCCTTGTTTGAACATGGAGTGTGATCATGCGGCATCCGGTGCGTACCGAACTCTGGGCCATCCTGCGGCTGGCGGGGCCGTTGATTGCCTCGCAGTTGGCGCACATGCTCATGGTGCTCACCGACACCGTGATGATGGCGCGCCTGAGCCCTGAAGCCCTCGCCGGCGGCGGGCTCGGGGCGGCCACCTATTCGTTCGTGTCGATCTTCTGCATCGGCGTGATCGCCGCGGTGGGCACCCTGGTCGCGATCCGCCAGGGCGCGGGCGATGTCGAAGGCGCCACCCGGCTGACCCAGGCCGGGCTTTGGCTGGCCTGGTTGATGGCGCTGATGGCCGGGTTGCTGCTGTGGAATCTCAAGCCCGTGCTGCTGATGTTCGGCCAGACCGAAACCAACGTGTTGTCCGCCGGCCAGTTCCTGCTGGCGCTGCCGTTCGCCCTGCCCGGCTACCTGAGCTTCATGGCCCTGCGCGGCTTCACCAGCGCCATCGGCCGGGCCACGCCGGTCATGGTGATCAGCCTCGGCGGAACGGTGGCCAACTTCCTGCTCAACTACGCGCTCATCACCGGCATGTTCGGCCTGCCAAAACTCGGCTTGATGGGCATCGGCCTGGTCACGGCCATTGTCGCCAACTGCATGGCCCTGGCACTGGCCTGGCACATCCATCGGCACCCGGCCTACCGTGCCTATCCGCTGCTGGATGGGCTGTCGCGGCCCAATCGCCAATACCTCAAGGAGCTGTGGCGCCTGGGCCTGCCGATCGGTGGCACCTATGCGGTGGAAGTCGGGCTGTTCGCGTTCGCCGCGCTGTGCATGGGCACCATGGGCAGCACGCCGTTGGCGGCCCACCAGATCGCCCTGCAAATCGTCTCGGTGGCGTTCATGGTGCCGGCTGGAATGTCCTACGCCATCACCATGCGCATCGGCCAGCACTACGGCGCCGGGCAGCTGTGGAGGGCGCGCCTGGCCGGTCGGGTCGGCATTGGTTTTGGCGCGGCCGCGATGCTGGCGTTCGCCATGGTGTTCTGGTTGTTGCCCCATCCATTGATCGGCTTGTTCCTGGACCACGATGACCCGGCGTTCCGCGACGTGATCAACCTGGCCGTGAGCCTGTTGGCGGTGGCGGCGTGGTTCGAGCTGTTCGACGGCACGCAAACCATCGCCATGGGCTGCATTCGCGGGCTCAAGGACGCCAAGACCACCTTCCTGGTGGGCCTGGGTTGCTATTGGCTGATCGGCGCACCGTCGGCGTGGTGGATGGCGTTCCACCTGAACTGGGGACCGACCGGTGTCTGGTGGGGCCTGGCCCTGGGGCTGGCCTGCGCGGCGGTGAGCCTGACCCTGGCGTTTGAATGGAAGATGAAGCGGATGATTCGCAGTGAGGCTGGGCAGCCCGGTTTCGAAGCCATTCAGGCCAAGTGAAATCCATGTCTTTGTGGGAGCGAGCTTGCTCGCGATAGCGGTGTGTCAGTCAAAATCGATGTGATAGACCTATTGCTATCGCGAGCAAGCTCGCTCCTACAAGGGTTTGCGTCAGACCACGACGTCGTGCGTGGACTGCTGATCACCCTCGAACGTCAAGTACTCAACCAGTTCCGGCAACGGCAACGGTTTGCTGATCAGGAAGCCCTGCACCTGGTCGCAACCGAAACCGCGTAGCAGGTCCAGTTGTTCCTGGGTTTCCACACCTTCGGCCACCACCTCCAGGTTGAGGTTGTGGGCCAGGTTGATCATGGCGTGCACCAGTTTGCGGTTCTCTTCGCGCTGCTCCATGCCGCCGACGAAGCTCTTGTCGATCTTGAGCAAGGCGATCGGCAGGCTGTTGAGGTGCACGAACGAGGAGAACCCGGTGCCGAAGTCGTCCAGGGAGAAGCGCACCCCCAGGCGGCCCAGGGCATCCATGGTCTGCTTGACCAGTTCGCTGCGGCGCATGACGGCGGTTTCGGTGAGTTCGAACTCCAGCCATTGCGCCTCGACACCCCGCTCGGCAATCAGCCGGCTCAAGGTCGGCAGCAACTGGCTGTCCTGGAACTGCCGGAACGACAGGTTGACCGCCATGTGCAACGGTGCCAGCCCCCGTTCGCGCAGGACCTGCATGTCCCGCAGCGCACGGGAAATCACCCAGTAGCCCAACGGCACGATCAGGCCGCTCTGTTCGGCCAGTGGCACGAACTCACTCGGTGGCAGCAAGCCGCGTTCGCCATGACGCCAGCGCACCAGGGCTTCGAGGCCGACGATGTGGCCGCCATCGAGGTCCAGCCGCGGCTGGTAATGCAACTCCAGCTCGTCACGGCGCAGTGCCCGGCGCAGTTCGCTTTCCAGGTCGGCAAGGCTGCGGGCATTGCGATTGATGCGTTCGTTGAAGATATGAAAGGTGCAGCCCTGGGTGCTCTTGGCCTGCTGCATGGCGATGTGGGCATGCCACATCAGCGGGTCGGCACCGGCCTGGGCGCGAGCATGGGCGACGCCCAGGCTGCAACCGATCAGCAGGCTTTCGCCGTCCACCCAATAGGGTTCGGCCAGGGCTTCGGTAATACGCTCGGCCATCCACTCGGCCCGTTGCGGTGCGCGGCGGGTGTCGATCAGCAACGCAAATTCATCACTGCCCAGCCGCGCCAATTGATCGCCGGCTTCGAGCGAACCCTTGAGCCGCGCCACCACTTGCAGGATCAAGCGGTCGCCGGCCTGGTGACCGAGGGCGTCGTTGGCGTGGCGAAAGTTGTCCAGGTCCAGGTGACCGAGGGCCAAGCCTCGGCCGTCGTTTTCCGCCAGGCGCGCCGCCAGCAATGTCTGGAAACCCTGGCGGTTGGCGATGCCTGTCAATGGATCCTGCTCGGCGAGGCGCTGCAGGGTGTTTTCCAGCACGCCGCGCTCGCGCACATGGCGCAGGCAACGACGCAGGGTCGCGCTGTCGAGGACGTCACGCACCAACCAGTCGCTGGCACCATCGGGGGCAACCGCCGGCTCGTGCTCGAGCAGCAGGATGGTCGGCAGGCTGCAACGGCCCGGCGCCGGTTGCAACGCCGCAACGGTCAGCAACACCGCGTTGCGATTGTCTTCGAACAGGCTGCTGACGGACTCCCAGCTCGGGGCGCTGATCAACACGACCGAGGGCCCCAAGGGCACCAGGCACTCGCGCAGTATCGCTGACCACTCTGGCTCTTGGGCCAATAACAGCAAACGCAAGGGTTCGACAGGCGTTGACAAGCTGACTCCCTAGACTCTGCAAGGTGGTAGGCGCCGGGCATTATGACCTGCCGATGGGCAATGACCAATGCCAACGGTTCTCAAACACGCGCTTTCGGTGGTTTTTCCCGCTCGAAATGCTGCGCGGGACCCAATTGGTTCCCCATCCTGCGTGAAAGTGGCAGAAGCGGCAAATGACAATCCTGCGTGCGTCACAAGTCGGACAGAGCAGCACAATTCTCAGAGCCTGTTAAAATGCCGGCCCATTTCGCAAACGACTCCCTGACTCTGTCATGTCCCGACTCAATCCCCGGCAGCAAGAA
This sequence comes from Pseudomonas sp. NFACC14, assembly GCF_900106885.1. Taxonomy (NCBI): domain Bacteria; kingdom Pseudomonadati; phylum Pseudomonadota; class Gammaproteobacteria; order Pseudomonadales; family Pseudomonadaceae; genus Pseudomonas; species Pseudomonas sp. NFACC14. The sequence goes on along the minus strand of NZ_FNOA01000027.1, from coordinate 55,875 downwards.
GCCGTGAACTATGTCGGCGGCCCTCTTTTGGTGCTCGCCGGTGCAGGCTCCGGCAAGACCAGCGTAATCACCCGCAAGATCGCGCACCTGATCCAGAACTGCGGCATCCGTGCCCAATACATCGTCGCCATGACGTTCACCAACAAGGCCGCCCGAGAAATGAAAGAGCGGGTCGGCGGCCTGTTGCGCGCCGGCGAAGGCCGCGGCCTGACGGTCTGTACCTTTCACAACCTGGGCCTGAACATCATCCGCAAGGAGCACGCGCGGCTGGGCTACAAACCGGGCTTCTCGATTTTCGACGAGACCGACGTCAAGGCCCTGATGACCGACATCATGCAAAAGGAATACTCGGGCGACGACGGCGTGGACGAGATCAAGAACATGATCGGTTCCTGGAAAAACGACCTGATCCTGCCCGCCGAAGCCCTGGAGAACGCCCGCAACCCCAAGGAACAGACTGCCGCCATCGTCTACACCCACTACCAGCGCACCCTCAAGGCGTTCAATGCGGTGGACTTCGACGACCTGATCCTGTTGCCGGTCAAGCTGTTCCAGGACCACGCCGACATTCTCGAGAAATGGCAGAACAAGGTCCGCTACCTGCTGGTGGACGAATACCAGGACACCAACGCCAGCCAGTATTTGCTGGTGAAGCTGCTGATCGGCAAACGCAACCAGTTCACCGTGGTGGGCGACGATGACCAGTCGATCTATGCCTGGCGCGGCGCGCGGCCGGAAAACCTGATGCTGCTCAAGGACGACTACCCGTCGCTCAAAGTGGTGATGCTGGAGCAGAACTACCGCTCCACCAGCCGCATCCTGCGCTGCGCCAACGTGCTGATTTCCAACAACCCCCACGAGTTCGAAAAACAACTGTGGAGCGAGATGGGCCACGGCGACGAGATCCGCGTGATCCGTTGCCGCAACGAAGACGCCGAAGCCGAGCGCGTGGCCATGGAAATCCTCAGCCTGCACCTGCGCACCGACCGGCCGTACAGCGACTTTGCGATCCTGTACCGCGGCAACTACCAGGCCAAGCTGATCGAGCTGAAATTGCAGCATCACCAGATCCCCTATCGCCTGTCGGGGGGCAACAGCTTCTTCGGGCGCCAGGAGGTGAAGGACCTGATGGCCTACTTCCGCCTGATCGTGAACCCGGACGACGACAACGCCTTCCTGCGGGTGATCAATGTGCCGCGCCGGGAAATCGGTTCGACCACCCTGGAAAAACTCGGCAACTACGCCACCGAGCGCAAGATCTCGATGTACGCCGCCACCGATGAAATCGGCCTGGGCGAACATCTGGACAGCCGCTTCACCGATCGCCTGGCGCGCTTCAAGCGTTTCATGGACAAGGTCCGTGAGCAGTGCGCCGGGGAAGATCCGATCTCGGCGCTGCGCAGCATGGTCATGGACATCGACTACGAGAACTGGCTGCGCACCAACAGCTCCAGCGACAAGGCCGCCGATTACCGCATGGGCAACGTCTGGTTCCTGATCGAGGCGTTGAAGAACACCCTGGAAAAGGATGAAGACGGCGAGATGACGGTCGAGGACGCCATCGGCAAACTCGTGCTGCGGGACATGCTCGAACGCCAGCAGGAAGAGGAAGAAGGCGCCGAAGGCGTGCAGATGATGACGCTGCACGCTTCCAAGGGCCTGGAATTTCCCTACGTGTTCATCATGGGCATGGAAGAAGAAATCCTGCCGCACCGCTCCAGCATCGAGGCCGACACCATCGAGGAAGAACGGCGCCTGGCCTATGTCGGCATTACCCGGGCACGCCAGACGCTGGCCTTCACCTTCGCCGCCAAGCGCAAGCAGTACGGCGAAGTGATCGACTGCGCCCCCAGCCGCTTTCTCGATGAGCTGCCGCCGGACGACCTGGCCTGGGAAGGCAACGACGACACGCCGACGGAAGTCAAAGTCGTTCGCGGCAACAGTGCCCTGGCGGATATACGCGCGATGCTAAAGCGCTAGAATCGACTACTTTTTTTCAACGACTTCAGGCGCTGAAGGCGTCATCAGAGGAGGCTTCATGGAAGCCCTGCACCAGAAAATTCGTGAACAAGGCATCGTGCTTTCCGATCAGGTCCTGAAAGTCGACGCTTTCCTGAACCACCAGATCGACCCGCAATTGATGAAGCTGATCGGCGACGAATTCGCCGCGCTGTTCAAGGATTCGGGCATCACCAAGATCGTCACCATCGAAGCCTCGGGCATCGCCCCGGCGATCATGACCGGGCTGAACCTTGGCGTACCGGTGATCTTCGCCCGCAAGCAACAATCCCTGACCCTGACGGAGAACCTGCTGTCGGCCACCGTGTATTCGTTTACCAAGAAAACCGAAAGCACCGTCGCCATCAGCCCACGTCACCTGACCAGCAGTGATCGGGTGCTGATCATCGATGACTTCCTGGCCAACGGCAAAGCCTCCCAGGCACTGATTTCCATCATCAAGCAGGCTGGCGCCACCGTCGCCGGGCTGGGGATCGTGATCGAGAAGTCGTTCCAGGGCGGCCGCGCGGAACTGGATGCCCAGGGCTACCGCGTCGAGTCGTTGGCCCGGGTGCAATCGCTGGCGGGCGGGGTCGTGACCTTCATCGACTGACCCAGTGCCCCCTGTGGGAGCTTGCTCGCGATAGCGGCGTACCTGTTACATAAAATGGGTCTGACAGACCGCCATCGCGAGCAAGCTCGCTCCCGCAGGGGTTTCAGGTTGATTGTTGCGCAGTAGCCTTGAGACCGGCCAGCAACAACCGCTGGAACAGCTCCTCCTTCAGCCCTTCAGGACTGGTCAGCTGCATCCGCTCCAGATGCCCGGCAAACTCCCAGGGCTCCGGCGCATCCAGCGCGGCTTTGCCCAACTCCAGGATCTCGGTGAGCTTGAATTTGCTCTTGAGCCAGTTCAGCGCCCGCAACAGGTCCCGCTCGACCCCATCGAAATCACAGCCCAGCGGGTATTCGGGAAACAGATTCGGATGCCGAGCCTGGATCGCCTGCAACCGCTCCGACGTGTTGTCGGCGAACCGTGGATCGAGGCGGAAATCCTTCGGCAACTTGCCGGCCTTTTGCGCCTGCTCGATCAGCCCGGGCTGGAAGCGTGAGTCGCTGATGTTCAGCAACGCCTCGATCACCGCGGCATCGGTCTTGCCGCGCAGGTCGGCGATGCCGTATTCGGTCACCACGATGTCGCGCAGGTGCCGGGGGATCGTGCAATGGCCGTACTCCCAGACGATGTTCGAGCTGATCTCGCCCCCGGCCTCGCGCCAACTGCGCAGCAGCAGGATCGAGCGTCCACCCTCCAGCGCATGGCCCTGGGCAACGAAGTTGTATTGCCCGCCCACGCCGCTGAGCACCCGCCCGTCCTCCAACTGATCGGCCACCCCGGCCCCCATCAGGGTCATGGTGAAGACGGTATTGATGAAACGGGCATCGAGGCGCTGCAGGCGCTTGAGCGGTTCCTGGCCGTAGAGCTCGTTGATGTAACTGATGCGCGTCATGTTGAATTCGAGAAGACGGCTCTGCGGCAACTCACGCAGGCGCTCGTAAAAACTGCGCGGGCCGAGGAAGAAGCCGCCGTGTATGCAGATGCCGTCGGGTTGTGCCGCCTCGTCGAGGGTCCCGGCGTTGGCTCGCGCCTGGGTCGGCTCGTCGGGGTAGACCTTGCGGCGGATGATCCCGGCCTCGGCCAGCACCAGCAAACCGTTGACGAACATTTCACTGCAACCGTACAGCCCTTTGGCAAACGGCTCGACCCCACCCTCGCGCTCGATCAGTTGCGCCCACTGGCTAAGGTTCAGGTCCGCCAGCAACGCCTGGTAACCGGCGTTATCGGCCTGACGCGCCAGCAGCGCCGCCGTCAACGCGTCGCCCATGGCGCCGATGCCGATCTGCAGCGTCCCGCCGTCGCGCACCAGGGTACTGGCATGTATACCAATCAGATGATCCTGGAAACCCACCGGCATGTTCGGCGTGGAAAACAGCGTGTGACTGTCCTTTTCGTCGACCAACAGGTCAAAAGCGTCGATGCCGACCTCCGCGTCGCCCGGCATGTAGGGCAAATCGTCGTGCACCTGGCCGACCAGGAGAATGGTCTCGCCGGCCGCCCGGCGCTTGGCGATCATCGGCAGCAGGTCGAGGGTGATGTCCGGGTTGCAGCTCAGGCTCAGGCGATCCGGGTGTTCCGGGGCGCTCGCCAACAGTTGCGCCACCAGGTTCAAGCCGGCGGCGTTGATGTCCCGAGCGGCGTGACTGTAGTTGCTGCTGACGTAGCTCTGCTGGGCCGATGTACTGTGCAGCAGGCTGCCGGGTTGCATGAAGAACTGCTGGACGCGGATGTTGGCCGGCAGGCTGTCCTGGTGCAGGTCGACCAGGTAATCCAACTCGGGATAGTCGCCGAAGACCCGTTCGACAAAGGGTTCGAGGAAGCGCTTCTGCAAACCATCGCCCAGGTTTGGCCGGCCCAGGCTCAGGGCGGTGTAGATCGTCAACTGTCGCTCGGGCAGCTGTGCGATACGCCGGTACAACGCGTTGGCGAACAGGTTGGGCTTGCCCAGCCCCAGGGGCATGCCGAGGTGAATATGCGCGGGCAGGCGCTCGAGCACGTCATCCACCGCCTGTTCGATTGAACACAACTGCACCATCGGACCCTCCGGGACATTCCATGAATGTGGGTTGGACCGAGCTTGCCGGGTCTTGGTTGCGATGAACAGTCCCATGAGGGGAAATTCTATCTGTAATCAGCTACTTGGAAGGGAGCATATAAAGCCCAAAACAATTGAATATTTCCAGCATTCAAAAAAATCCTACGCAACATCCTACAAACACCCAAGAAGCAAAGAATATTCTCACCTACAGATTGAGCACGCACTACTTAAACCCTTCAAAATTCACTCAATGTTATCGGCAGCCTCCGATTGATACTCATTGGAGGAGGATTAATATTTATTACTGAAAACATCAAAAAAAATCCAATAGTAAAAAACCGACCACTCATATCACCTTCAATCAATACAAAAGGAACACAAACATGAATACCTCCTGACATTCAACCTTTCACAACCGGCAAAGTCGCCCTCTGCACTTGACTCAGCTAATTACTTTAGAGGTATCCATATGCAAATTGATCTAAAAGCCATACAGAGCGCGAGGAAAATATTGCTCACTGACAGCACCCCGATTTTATCACTAGCTATTCAGGCTTATAGCAACCTAACTGCCGCATCAAGTGGGACACGGCCTTGCACAAGCTGCTGCTCCCAATGTTGGCACCAATGCTGCTGGGCTACTCACAGTTAATTGAAAATGGTGGCCGATGTCTTATCGGCCACCTATATCTACATCTACGGGACGCATCATGATAATACCTTTAGATTTCCTAACCAATTCCGCCTTAGCAAAATCAGTAGACATCAGTACCGACTGCCCCGTATGGCCGTATCTCGCATACTACACATATAAAAGTAAGCAAGCGTTCAATGAATTGCGTGAACTGTCAGACAACGACCAATCAGTCATCATTAATGGTTTTCTTCACAATTTGACCGCTCGAGTCACGGCGACAGCTAACAATGTTCTTTTCGCCGAACGAAGCATTTTGGAGAAAACAGCCCCCACAGCAAGAGTCACTGTAAAAGAGCATTATAAAATCCTCAGGAACACCACGAGTTATCTGCACGACATATTAACCGCCTATCCAGAACTGGACAGACTGCTAGAAACAATTTCCCATAATTTTTTTGAGCAAAGCTTGCGCCTGGCAAAACATCTCATATGTGACAAAAACGCCTTGAGTAAGATAGCTAATATTAATAGCTTTAATTCTCTGAAAAAATGTGAAGTTTCGGAAGGCGAAACTCATAACGGCTCCGCGACGGTGTGCATATTGACCTTCTGTAACGGGGAACGAATAGTCTATAAACCAAGGAATTTAGAGCTTGAGTCTTCGATGTCAGCGTTGCTGCGAAATTTATCGGATAATGCTGGCGGTGATTATAGCGAATGGACAATTCCTAATTATATAATCGGCTCAGATCATGGATGGACACAATATGTACCGCAGCTGCCCGCCCAATCTCAGTTGCAGGTAGCACAATTTTATAAACGATCAGGTTTCTTACTCGGATTCTGCACCGCCTTTACAGCTTCAGATATTACATCCGACAATCTCATCGCCCATGCGAGCAGTCCGATCCCTATCGATTTGGAGACAATTTTTTATAATGTTCTTAATATCGATAGTATTCCCAAGGAGATACGTTGGAATGCTACTCAGACCAGTATATTACCGAACTGGACTTGGAAGGGCACCGACGGGATAGGGGTGGATTTAAGTGCATTAGGTGGCTTAAACGAACAATATGTCAGTTTAAATCTATACCAGCATATAGAGGATAAACATGGCAACGATAGCTTTGGCATGGACGGAGTGAAAATTCTACCTGGAAAAAACGTTCTATACTTTAAGGGGCGAGTTGTAAAGCCTTGGGAGTACTATAAAGAAATAACCGAAGGATTCCATTGCGTCTTCCAGCTGATCGAGAAGAGAAAAGAATCGCTCATTAGCTCTATCAGCCGGCTCTCTGGTCTGCCCTGTAGATACGTACCCAGAGCAACAGCTACTTATCATTATGCCATTCAATGCTCACTTCACGCTTCTCTGATGAGTTCCAGCGAAAACCGAAGAGCTTTTCTAAAAAAAATCCTTGATAACGAGACCGCTCCCGCTATTGGTTTTTTGGAGGCAGAGATCCAAGCATGTATGAACTTAGATATCCCATATGCTAAAAGCCAAGTGGGGCAACTTGAATTTTTCGAACCTTGCTACCTAGGAAAGGGGCATTTGGATTCCCTCGAATACGTGGACGGATTAACCAATAGCGTTGATTACTTGAGAAATCTGTCAACGTGTCGAACAGCTTTCGAAACAAGCTTAATAAAGAACACATTGATTGCCATGCAGAATATGTATGAGCACGACAAGCGCTTGACCGACCATGAATTTCGTCAGCATGATTGCCTGGATAATATAGCTAACCAAAGCTTAGACTCGATACTACACGCCGTCCGACTAGCACAAAATCGAAACGTCGAGTTTATTAACACCCAGATCATCGATGAGTTATCGACAAATGGTTTATGGCTAGGGTTCCATGCGTCTCCTGGCGGATATGTAGAATACTCCGAATTAGGCGACGACTATTACTATGGTTTATCGGGTATCCTTTATGGATGCATATTGGCTGGTCAGTGGGTGGCCATTTCAAAAGATGCTACACACGATTTATTAAATCATGTATATACCAGAGTCCACACAAAACTGACTAACCCAGGCAGTCACTTGGGCGGTCTTCATTTCGGTTTGTCGTCCACCATCCTCCCCTTATACATAAGCCTGAAATTTTATAAAGACAACAGAAGCGATGTTTTGTTATCTATGTACAAAAGCTATTTGAATGACGTCATTACTGACAGTTGGTGGCAGAAATATTTCTGGGGAAACGACCTGCTTTCTGGATCATTTGGAACGCTAACAGTTATTACCAGACTTTATGAACTGACAAATGATTCGGAGTTTTCGTCATTAGGAAAAACTCTTTATAGCAAAATCGAAACCGAATTAAGCATAGTAAACGGACGAAACACGGTGACATTTGGAAAGTCGATAACCACTCGTGACGATGGATTACTCAGCGGCATTTCTCACGGCGTTATGGGCTGCGCATATGCCATTTTCTATTTCTATAACACCATCATGCAAAGCGAATCAATTCACTCAGTATTTTTGGACTTATTGAACTGGGAACTATCTGAGTTTGATTCTGACATCGACAATTGGAAGGACTATAGAAGAAGATCTGCCGACTCATCTCCAGGAGAATTTTCATGGAGCCATGGCTTACCCGGAAACTATCTGGCACTTCGTTACTTTGCATCTAAAGATATTCATGAGGCAATCACATTTCTAGACAAAAATCCACCAAACAAACTATTCACTTTTGATAGCTTATTGAAAAGAAAACGTCCCGTAAACGACTCGCTTTGCCACGGCGCGTACGGATTGCTAAATTTGATTAAGGAACTAAACCCTGAAGCCTTATCGGACTATCGAACGTATATTTGGGCCAACGTACTAAACTTGGCCGAATATGACACACGAGAGTTGAGAACAAGATCGGCGGATCCGTTAGGTTTATGGGTGGGAAAGGTTGGCTCGTTGCTAGGATCAATAGGATTGCTTAACCAGAAATTTAAATTCCCATTTCTCGCCCACGAAATGAAACTCATATGACAATGTTTTTGAATCTGCGAGTCATTTTAATTGGGATAGCCGGTGCTTTAATTGGCATCGCGCCCCCCTACCTCATAGGTCAAGCAATTAACTTTTATACCAAGCATGGAGAAATAGATACATTGATCATTTCTGTCGCCTGTGTACTAATTATCGCCACTCCCTGCGGGAGGCTGGCTTCACACCTATATATCCAAAAGCTTTCTACAGCCACCCGAAAAAGCTTAAAAACCAGACTAACCGAAAAAATCATCCTCAAAACTACCCTTGAAAACCATGGCGAAGCAATCGACTTAATAGATGGCGACGTAGAAGGCAGCATTTATCTATATCACAATATTTACTTAGACATCGCATCAAGCCTTAGCGCTCTACTTCTCGCTCTATTCATAGTGCTTCATTACAACCCATCATTAACTATCGCACCATTATCGGCAATCCTGTACATCGCCACATTCAAAATACTTACACGAAGAGCCTACTTAAGCTCATATAAAAAGTATGTTGAGACAAACACTCAACTGATTTCTAACATCAGCAACCTCAGAAATTCCTCTTCACTGTCAGACCTTGAACTTATTAAAGAAAACAACCGCCAGATCAAGCTTTTATCATTAATTTCCAGGGCAAAAATAGCCTTGCTCGAACTCGCCTCCAACCTTTCTTACTTAATAGGTATAATTTTATTATTCTATATTGGCTCCAATTCCATCGCGAACGATACATTATCTATCGGAGATTTTGTCTCCGCTGCTGTATATCTAGAACGAGTGCTCGTACCAACAGGCGCACTCGTAAGTATATATTATGCAACCGGTGAAGCACGCTATCGCCGGATGAGAATTGATCGGTGCCTTTCAGGAGCAACAGATGGGTAATGTGCTAAAGACGAATTCTTTAATTCTAATGCTGGTCAGCCTATGCCTTGTGTTATCAGCAAGCTGTCAATTGCTCATCCCATATATTATTTCTGAGGGAATAACAAAGATCACGGATACAGCTTATATTCTGGAATCACTAAAGAAACTGGCCTCTGCCTTTATTGCAAGAGCTATTTTGCAAGGCGCTGCTGATAGTTTGAATGCCTATGCCGAGACGAGTCTACGTATGAGCCTCATAGAACATATTTACAACCACCGTAGCTCTACGACACATAGCGCATTTATTACCCGCATCACGGAAGATACGGCGCGCATAGCAGCGGCAATTTCAAGCGCACTTTATCTGTTCGGCTCCGGCTTACTGGTTGTAACGACATCCTACTTACTTATAATAGAAACACCTTATTTTCTAATACCTTTACTGCTCATTTGGTCGCTGGCTGCACTGCAGCTGAAGAAATCGTCCCTTATTATCGCCAAGCTTTATCAAGCTGAAATATTGAAGGAGGAACAATACAAGCTTTCTTTCTTGACACTCATTAATTCAGCCAACATCGCTCGGTATCGCGACAACTATAGAAAACACTGTCAGCGGCTTAACAAGGCGGCGGGCGCCCGCCATGAGCATCAGAAATTAAATTTGATACTTTGCTCCATACCAGAAATTCTAATTGCGATCGCTACTGTATTCATTGTGATTTTTATTGCCTCGGCAACTCCGGAACTACTGGGATCAAAGTATATTTATTTACTGGGATACATTGGTTTATTCGCAATGGCAAGTCGCCAATCACTTGAGACCGCTCTTTCTCTGGTCGGAATCAATGAATCAGTAAAAAGGATATTCGAGGGCGCTCAACATGAATAATTTCTATTTGCGAGAAGTTCGATTAAAACCGGCGGCGAGCATTCCTCCTTGTTTGCGCAACCTGTTTCCAATAAACTTTACGCGACCTATCACCGTCATCATCGGGGAAAATGGATGTGGTAAATCTACTTTACTTGAAGGTATTGCGGTCAAGCTCGGCTGTAACCCTGAGGGTGGGGGGAAGAATTTTATATTTAAGACGGAAGACACGCACTCTGACCTTCATCGGGAACTGATACTATCAAAAGGACATATCAAGGAAAAAGATCTATTTTTTTATCGAGCAGAAACCTTCTATAACCTGAACACGGAAATTCGGCGCCTGGATGAAGAAAATAGCTTTTCACCGGAGATAAAGACCTATTATGGCGGCCGTGACTTACATACCATTTCCCACGGGGAAGCCATGGAGAAACTATTCCAGCTAAGATTTAATGATAAAGGACTTTATATTCTTGATGAGCCTGAAGCTTCCTTGTCGCCGCAGCGGCAATTAGCATTCATTTTACGAATTTTTGAACTTGCCAGCGAAGGCGCTCAATTTATAATTGCGACACACTCCCCCATAATAATGTCCATGCCAGGGTGCGAGTTACTTCAGATTAACGATGGGACTTTAGAAAAAATCGAGCCTGCCGAAACAGAGGCCTATAGCATCTACAAGGCTGTCTTGAACTCTTCAGGTGAGTATTTGAAAAAGCTGGTTCTTGATAAGCATCATGTCTAAGTGCTGATCAACCATCACCTCGAAATCAATGGTTGAGGTAGCCTTACGGCTCACCTCAACGATCTGTTTGATTTACAGGCCAGACATCTCTTTGATAGCGCCCTTGAGGTCGTCATCCGAGCAATCGGCGCAGGTGCCTTTAGGCGGCATGGAGTTGATGCCGGTAATGGCCTTGGCCAGGATGCCGTCGAGACCGCCCTGGTGATCGGCGCGTTCTTTCCAGGCGGCCTTGTCACCGATTTTCGGCGCGCCCAGCAGGCCCGTGCCGTGGCATGCGTTGCAATGCTTTGCAATCACATCAGCCGGTTTCTTGGCACCGCCAGCGCCGCCAGCGGCAGTGGCAACTTCCATACCCTTGCATTCCTTGCCCTGGACGCAGACCTGGCCGACGGGTTCAAGGCGCTTGGCGATTTCGTCGTTCGGCGCAGCTTGAGCGGTCGCAGCCCATAGGGCCAATACGGTTGCTGGTGCAGCCAGCATTTTCATAATTAGGTTCACGCGTACACCCTCAATGGTGGCTAGTCACGCCTGCGGCCACGGTTTGCAGGCGGGCGCAAGTATAGCGGTAAGCCTGTCACTCTGAAACAACCCCAAAGTCGCAAGGGTCTTGTTTGTCATGACAGCCCAACAGGTGGGCGCCTTTGCCACGGGGGCCTGGCGCCTCTTGGTCTAGAAATTGGCCGGCGTGGCTGCGCTGATCAGTCGCGCCGGCACGTCGAACGGATTACGGAAACGGTGGGGCTTGGTGCTTTCGAAATAGTAGCTGTCGCCCGCCTCGAGCACGAAGGTTTCGAGGCCTACCACCAGTTCCAGCCGCCCTTCCACCAGAATCCCTGTCTCCTCGCCCTCATGGGTGAGCATCTCTTCACCGGTATCGGCACCCGGCGGATAGATCTCGTTGAGGAAGGCAATCGCCCGGCTCGGGTGTGCCCGACCCACCAGCTTCATGGTCACGGCACCATCGGAGATGTCGATCAGTTCGTTGGCTTTGTAGACGATCTGAGTCGGTTTTTCCTGAAGGATCTCCTCGGAGAAAAACTCGACCATGGACATGGGAATCCCGCCAAGGACCTTACGCAACGAGCTGATCGAGGGGCTGACGCTGTTCTTCTCGATCATCGAAATAGTGCTGTTGGTGACGCCCGCGCGCTTGGCGAGTTCACGCTGGGAAAGGCCTTTGAGTTTACGAATGGATTGCAGTCGTTCACCGACGTCCAATGCTGGAGCCTCCAGGGAATCAGGTTGTGAGGAAAGTGAGCGTTATCATGGCGACAGCGTTCAGTATTTACAACACTTTGACCCGAATCCTGTGCGGTGAAGCGACTTTCGGTAAGTGGCGCTTCGTCTCAGCCCCCGGAATAGAGCCGTGGCACCCGCCGCAGGTTGCAGAAAATCTGGTAAGGAATCGTGTCGGCGGCCTTGGCGACGTCGCTGGCGAGGATGTTCTTGCCCCACAACTCCACGGTCGAGCCGAGTCCGGCCTGGGGGACATGGGTCAAGTCGACACACAGCATGTCCATCGACACCCGCCCGACCAGTTGGCTGCGCTGCCCATCCACCCGCACCGGGGTGCCGTTCGGCGCCTGGCGCGGGTAGCCGTCGGCATAGCCCATGGCGACCACCCCGACCCGGGTCGGTTGCGTGGTCACGAAGCGAGCACCGTAGCCCACCGGCTCACCGGCGGGCAATTCACGCACGCAGATGATCTTCGATTCCAGGGTCATCACCGGTTGCAGGCGCGAGGCGACCGTGTTGGGTTCGTCGAAGGGGGTCGCGCCGTAGAGCATGATGCCCGGCCGCACCCAGTCGCTCGGCATCTTTGGCCAGCCCAGCACCGCTGGGGAGTTGCGCAGGCTGACCTCTGCCACCAGCCCCTGACGGGCCGCCTCGAACACGGCCAGTTGCTCGGTGCTGCTGGAGTCGTGCAGTTCATCGGCGCGGGCGAAGTGGCTCATCAGGACAATCTTCGCCACTTTGCCGCTGGCCAGCAGGCGACGGTAGGCCGCCTGGTAATCCGCCGGATGCAGGCCGACCCTGTGCATGCCGGAATCGAGCTTGAGCCAGACCGTGATCGGCTGGCTCAGTGCGGCTTTTTCAATCGCTTCGAGCTGCCATAACGAATGCACCACGCACCAGAAGTCGTGCTCGACAATCAAGGGCAGCTCATCGGCTTCGAAAAAACCCTCCAACAGCAGGATCGGCCCACGGATCCCACCGGCCCGCAGCTCCAGGGCTTCTTCGATGCAGGCCACGGCGAACCCGTCCGTCGTGTCCTGTAGCGCCTCGGCGCACCGCACGGCGCCGTGCCCGTAAGCGTCGGCCTTGATCACTGCAAGGGCCTTGGCCCCCGTGACCTCACGGGCCAATTGGTAGTTGTGACGCAGGGCTTGGAGATCGATCAGGGCACGGGCAGGACGCATGGCGGCAGGCTTCTAGGCGGTCATGAAGAAAAAACCGGCGCGGGCTGGCAGGGTGGACCACCCACAGCGCCGGGAGAGGAATCGTTTGGGCCGGTATTAAGGCAGCGCAGCCACGACGGACAGCTCCACCAGGAGCTGCGGTTCACACAGCTTGGCCTCGACCGTGGCCCGGGCCGGGGCGACGCCTTTGGGCAGCCACTTATCCCAGACGGCATTCATGCCTGCGAAATGGGCCTCGATGTCCTTCAGGTAGATCGTCACCGATAGCAGCCGCGTCTTGTCGGTCCCCGACAACTCCAACAAACGCTCGATATTGGCCAGGCATTCGCGGGTCTGCTGTTCAATACCGGCGTTCATGTCGTCGCCGACCTGCCCGGCCAGGTAAACGGTGCCGTTGTGCACGACAACTTGGCTCATGCGGTCATTGGTGAGCTGGCGCTGGATTGACATGTTTTGCAGACTCCTGGGGTTTGCTGCCATAACGGGAAATATCGAGGCCTTCGGCGCTGATCTGCGGCTTTTTCTTCGCCATCAGGTCGGCCAACAGGCGACCGGAACCACAGGCCATGGTCCATCCGAGGGTACCGTGGCCGGTGTTCAGGAACAGATTCTTGAAGGGCGTGGCACCGACGATGGGCGTGCCATCCGGGGTGGTCGGACGCAAGCCGGTCCAGAAACTCGCCTGGGCCAGATCGCCGCCCTGAGGATAAAGGTCGTTGACGATCATCTCCAGGGTTTCACGCCGACGCGGGTTGAGGGAGAGGTCGAAACCGGCGATTTCCGCCATGCCGCCCACCCGAATGCGATTGTCGAAACGGGTGATCGCGACCTTGTAGGTTTCGTCGAGAATGGTCGAGGTCGGGGCCATCGCCGGGTTGGTGATCGGCACGGTCAGGGAGTAACCCTTGAGCGGATACACCGGCGCACGGATCCCGAGGGGCTTGAGCAATTGCGGCGAATAGCTGCCCAGGGCGAGCACATAGCGGTCGGCGGTTTCCAGCTTGCCGTCGATCCAGACACCATTGATGCGGTCGCCAGCGAAGTCCAGGCGCTGGATATCCTGGCCGAAGCGGAATTGCACACCCAGCTTCACCGCCATTTCCGCCAGGCGCGTGGTAAACATCTGGCAGTCGCCGGTCTGGTCGTTAGGCAGGCGCAAGGCACCGGCCAGGATGTCGGTGACATTGGCCAGGGCCGGCTCGACCCGGGCGATGCCTTCGCGGTCGAGCACTTCGAACGGTACGCCGGACTCTTTCAGCACGGCAATGTCTTTTGCCGCGCCATCGAGCTGGGCCTGGGTGCGGAACAACTGTGTAGTCCCCAGGCTACGGCCTTCGTAGGCAATGCCGGTTTCGGCGCGCAGCTCGTCGAGGCAGTCACGGCTGTACTCGGACAGGCGCACCATGCGTTCCTTGTTGATGGCATAGCGGCTGGCGGTGCAATTGCGCAGCATCTGCGCCATCCACAGGTACTGGTCGATATCGGCAGTGGCCTTGATCGCCAGCGGCGCATGCCGTTGCAGCAGCCACTTGATGGCCTTGAGCGGCACGCCCGGCGCGGCCCATGGCGAGGCATAACCCGGCGACACTTGGCCGGCGTTGGCGAAACTGGTTTCCATGGCAGGCGCTGGCTGACGGTCGACCACCACCACTTCAAACCCGGCACGAGCCAGATAATAAGCACTGACGGTACCGATGACGCCGCTACCCAAGACCAGAACGCGCATGTTGATGCCCTCATCGCGGATGAACCGCTGACGTTTGTTGTACACAGCTTAGATGGGCGCAGTGTAAAAAAGATCAGCCAGTGCTTTTCACTATATAAACACCTATATTTGGCGAGAATTCTCGGCAAAACCCCTTTTCATGGAGGCGCATCACCTGTGCGTACCAATACCCAGACCAAACGCGAGCTGGACAAGATCGACCGCAACATCCTGCGCATTCTCCAGGCGGACGGGCGGATCTCCTTCACCGAGCTGGGGGAAAAGGTCGGCCTGTCCACCACTCCCTGTACCGAGCGGGTCCGGCGCCTGGAGCGCGAGGGCATCATCATGGGCTACAACGCCCGGCTCAATCCGCAGCACTTGAAGGGCAGCCTGCTGGTATTTGTCGAGATCAGCCTCGACTACAAATCCGGCGACACCTTCGAAGAGTTCCGACGCGCCGTGCTGAAACTGCCTCACGTGCTGGAATGTCACCTGGTGTCAGGGGATTTCGACTATCTGGTGAAAGCACGGATTTCCGAGATGGCTTCGTATCGCAAGCTGCTGGGGGACATCCTGCTCAAGCTGCCCCACGTGCGCGAATCCAAGAGTTACATCGTGATGGAAGAAGTGAAGGAGAGCCTGAACCTGCCGATTCCGGATTGAGCCTGGCTCCAGACCGCCCTCGCGACTCGGTCTCCTGGCGACTAGACCAACACCTGCCGGGTGCTGGCCATGTACTCATGAATCTGTTTCTCGACCCGCGGATGAATCAGCTCCACCGGCCGCCGGCCATTGGGACACGGCAAGGTCGCCGTGGTGCCGAACAGCCGGCAGATCAGCGGCCGCTCGTCGTAGACGGTGCAACCATCGGGCCCCAGGTGCACGCAGTCCAAGGCTTCCATGGCCGCGTCCTGTTCGGCGCGGGTCTTGCGCGGCAGGCGGGCCATTTCCTCGGGCGAGGTGGTGACCGGACCGCAGCAGTCATGGCAGCCCGGCACGCACTCGAACGAGGGAATCTGCTGGCGTAGCGTGCGGATTTTTTGACTGTTGCAGCTCATCGAGACGATTACCGAGAGGGATAAACCGGGATTCTGCCTCAAAGGCCGCGTGCCAGACAGCGCCAACCGACCGATGTTGCCCAGGAAGGAATCCCCGGCTTATGCTCCGTAAAATTTCTCAAACACAACAATCAGGATTACGCACATGAACGCCCGTGTTCAGCAACCTGTCCCGAACCACGCGCACGCCGCCTCTTACTACGCCGCCAGCAGCCTGCCGCAACCGGACCATCCGCTGCTGCAGGGTGAGTTGCGGGCGGATGTCTGCGTCGTCGGCGGCGGGTTCTCCGGGTTGAACACGGCGATCGAACTGGCCGAGCGCGGCATGAGCGTGGTGCTGCTGGAAGCGCACCGGATCGGCTGGGGGGCCAGCGGGCGCAACGGCGGCCAATTGATCCGTGGTGTTGGTCATGGTCTCGACCAGTTCGCGCCGATCCTCGGCACCGACGGCGTGCGCCAGATGAAACTCATGGGGCTTGAGGCCGTGGAAATCGTCCGACAGCGCGTCGAGCGTTTTCAAATCCCCTGCGACCTCACCTGGGGCTACTGCGACCTCGCCAACAAACCCAGCGACCTGGAAGGCTTCGCCGAAGACGCCGAAGAATTGCGCAGCCTGGGTTATCGCCACCCGACCCGACTGCTGCAAGCCGACGAAATGCACAGCGTCGTGGGTTCGGATCGCTACGTCGGCGGATTGATCGACATGGGCTCGGGCCATTTGCATCCGTTGAACCTGGCCCTGGGCGAAGCCGCCGCGGCGCAGCAATTGGGGGTCCGGCTGTTCGAACAATCGGCGGTCACGCGCATCGACTACGGCCCTGAGGTGAGCGTGCACACCCAACAGGGCTTGGTTCGTGCCAAGACGCTGGTGCTGGGCTGCAATGCCTACCTCAATGGACTCAATCCGCAACTCGGCGGCAAAGTCCTGCCGGCCGGCAGCTACATCATCGCCACCGAACCCTTGAGCCAGGCCCAGGCACAGGCGCTGTTGCCGCAGAACATGGCGGTCTGCGACCAACGGGTCGCATTGGATTACTACCGGCTTTCGGCGGATCGCCGCTTGCTGTTCGGTGGGGCCTGTCACTATTCCGGCCGCGACCCGCAGGACATTGGCGCCTACATGCGTCCGAAAATGCTCAAGGTGTTCCCGCAATTGGCGGATGTGAAAATCGATTATCAATGGGGCGGGATGATTGGCATTGGTGCCAACCGTTTGCCGCAGATCGGCCGGCTCAAGGACCAGCCCAATGTGTATTACGCCCAGGCTTATTCCGGCCATGGGGTGAATGCCACGCACCTGGCCGGCAAACTGTTGGCCGAAGCCATCAGCGGCCAGCACAGCAGCGGTTTCGACCTGTTCGCCCAGGTCCCGCACATGACCTTCCCGGGGGGCAAGCACTTGCGCTCACCGCTGTTGGCGTTGGGGATGTTGTGGCATCGGTTGAAAGAGTTGGTTTAAAGAGCTTCACCAGGACTGACGACGCGATCGCGGGCAAGCCTTGCTCCCACAGGCCATTTCAATCTGTGGGAGCAAGGCTTGCCCGCGATAGCCATCTCCGGGCCGGCACCACTTCAAAGCCGCCAGAACGGTTTGAGCCCCTCCTCCAACGCCTGCTCCCGAGTCAGCCCGATGTCACGCAACTGTTCAGGTGTAAGTTCCAACAAGGCCTTGCGTGTATGCAGACGATGCCAGAACAGGGCCCAGCGGCTCAGGCCGGACGGCGGATTGCGCAATGACGCGCTGCGCAGCCCCTTTTCCTGCCCTGCCACCAGTTCCTGACTGTGTAACGTCAGCCGCACATCGCTCAAGCCGTTCATTTTGATCGCTCCTGTTTACTTGGGTAGCCAGAGGTTTCATGATGCGCGGACGGCTGAAAGCAATACAGATTCAACCTATTTCTTTTATAAGCATACAGATTCGGTATTTCCGCCACTGAATTGTCATTTTCCAACCCAACTGTATCGGTTGCAGTTGTCCATCTCATCGGGAGCGCACCATGACCCTCTACGTGAACCTCGCCGAACTGCTTGGCACCCGCATCGAGCAGGGCTTCTACCGCCCCGGCGACCGGCTGCCATCTGTGCGGGCATTGAGCACGGAACACGGGGTCAGCTTGAGTACGGTGCAGCAGGCCTATCGCGTGCTGGAGGACAGTGGGCTGGCGATGCCGAGACCCAAGTCCGGTTACTTCGTACCCGTGGGTCGCGAGTTGCCGGACCTGCCGGTCGTAGGCCGTCCGGCCCAGCGCCCCGTGGATATTTCCCAGTGGGACCAGGTGCTGGAGCTGATACGCGCCGTACCGCGCCCGGATGTGGTGCAACTGGGACGCGGGATGCCGGACATCAACTCGCCGACCATGAAACCGCTGCTGCGCAGCCTGGCGCAGATCAGCCGCCGGCAAGACATGCCCGGCCTGTATTACGACAACATCTACGGCAACCTCGCGCTGCGTGAACAGATCGCCCGACTGTCGTTGGACTCCGGCTGCCAACTGGGCCCCAACGACCTGATCGTCACCACCGGCTGCCATGAAGCCCTGTCGGTCAGCATCCGCGCCACCTGCGAACAAGGCGATATCGTCGCAGTGGATTCACCCAGCTTTCACGGGGCCATGCAAACCCTCAAGGGCCTGGGCATGAAGGCCTTGGAAATCCCCACCGACCCGCTCACCGGCATCAGCCTGGATGCACTGGAGCTGGCCTTGGAGCAGTGGCCCATCAAGGCCATACAGTTGACCCCCAGCTGCAATAACCCGCTGGGCTACATCATGCCCGACGCCAATAAGCGCGCGCTGCTGAACCTGGCACAGCGCTTCGACGTGGCGATCATCGAAGATGATGTGTATGGGGAATTGGCCTACACGTACCCCCGCCCACGCACCATCAAGTCCTTCGATGAAGACGGTCGCGTCCTGCTCTGCAGTTCATTTTCCAAGACCCTGGCGCCTGGCCTGCGCATTGGCTGGGTCGCGCCAGGCCGTTACCTGGAGCGGGTGCTGCACATGAAATACATCAGCACCGGCTCTACCGCGCCACAGCCGCAGATCGCCATTGCCGAGTTTCTCAAGGGCGGGCATTTCGAACCCCATTTGCGGCGGATGCGTACGCAATACCAGCGCAATCGCGACGTGATGATCGACTGGGTCAGCCGCTATTTTCCACCGGGCACCCGTGCCAGTCGCCCACGGGGCAGTTTCATGCTGTGGATCGAATTGCCCGACGGCTTCGACACGCTGAAGCTCAATCGGGCTCTGCTGGACCAAGGCGTGCAGGTGGCCGTCGGCAGTATTTTTTCGGCATCGGGCAAGTACCGCAACTGCTTGCGGATGAACTACGCTGCCAAGCCAACGGCCCAGATCGAAGAGGCCGTGCGCAAGGTCGGAGCCGCCGCTATCGCGCTGTTGAACGAAACCCAGCGCGACGTCGTCTGAACTTTATCCAGGGAAGCAGCACCCAATAGCCGATCAACGTGAACAAGCGGAACGATCCTACGTGAGATCCAGACCGATCCTGCCTGCGCTACTGTTAGTCGGCTCACTGCTGAGCGGCTGCGCCGGTCTTGATATCACCCGCGAGCCGTCCCAGGCCCTGCCGGCCACCGAATCCTCGTTCGGCCGCTCGGTCCAGGCCCAGGCCGCCGCCCATGAAGGGCGTTCGGGCTTTCGGCTGCTGTCGGACAGCACCGAGGCCTTCACCGCCCGGGCCGAGCTGATTCGCCACGCCCAAGGCAGCCTGGATTTGCAGTACTACATCGTGCATGACGGCATCAGCACGCGGATGCTGGTGGATGAACTGCTCAAGGCTGCCGACCGGGGCGTACGCGTGCGGATCCTGCTGGACGACACCACCAGCGATGGCCAGGATCAGATCATCGCCACCCTCGCCGCCCATCCGCAAATCCAGATCCGCCTGTTCAATCCACTGCACCTGGGACGCGCCACCGGCGTGACTCGCGGCCTCGGGCGCCTGTTCGACCTGTCGTTGCAACACCGCCGGATGCACAACAAGCTGTGGCTGGCGGACAACAGCATGGCCATCGTCGGCGGTCGCAACCTGGGCGATGAGTACTTCGACGCCGAACCCAACCTGAACTTCACCGACATCGACCTGCTCAGTGTCGGTCCGGTGGCCGAACAATTGGGCCACAGCTTCGACCAGTACTGGAACAGCGCCCTGAGCAAACCCATCGAACAGTTCCTGTCCCATCGCCCCACGCCCAAGGACCTGGCCAACAGCCGCCTGCGCCTGCAAGAGTCCCTGGAGCAGACCCACAAGGAAAACCACGCGCTCTACCAGCAACTGACCGCCTACAAGACCCAACCGCGCCTGGACACCTGGCGCGACCAGTTGATCTGGGCCTGGAACCAGGCGCTGTGGGACGCGCCCAGCAAAGTGCTGGCCAAGGACGAACCGGACCCTCAGCTATTGCTGACGACCCAACTGGCCCCCGAGCTGACGGGCGTCAGCAAAGAACTGATCATGATTTCCGCCTACTTCGTCCCCGGCCAGCCAGGCTTGGTGTACCTGACCAGTCGCGCCGATGCCGGCGTGTCGGTGAGCCTGCTGACCAACTCCCTGGAGGCCACCGACGTGCCCGCCGTGCATGGCGGCTATGCACCGTACCGCAAGGCCTTGCTGCAACATGGCGTGCGCCTGTTCGAACTGCGACGACAACCGGGCGACACTGGCGGCAGCCCGCATCTGTTCTACAGCAAATCCTACGGCGAATCGGATTCCAGCCTGCACAGCAAGGCGATCATCTTCGACCAGCAGAAATCCTTCATCGGCTCGTTCAATTTCGACCCGCGCTCAGTGCTGTGGAACACCGAAGTCGGCGTGTTGGTGGACAGCCCGGAACTCGCCAGCCAAGTGCGTGAGCTGGCCTTGCAAGGCATGGCACCGGCCCTGAGTTATCAGGCCAGGCTGGAAGATGGAACGCTTGTATGGACCACCGAAGACAACGGCAAGATCCACGACCTGGACCGCGAACCGGGCAGTTGGTGGCGCCGGTTCAATGCCTGGTTCGCCACGACCATCGGGTTGGAACGGATGCTTTAGAGACGGCCCGCTTTTGTGGCAAGGGATTTGGGTATGCTCAGGCCGCTTGAGTTGCCCCGAACGCCCCTTGGCGCAACAGCAGGATCACCAATCCGAACGCCCCGGCCGCCATGAACAAAGGCAGTGCATGTCCGCTGACCCATTGGCTGCCCGCCCCTGCCACCAATGGGCCAATCAGGCAACCGAGCCCCCACAGCTGCGCGACATGGGCGTTGGCCCGCACCAGCGCATCGTCGCGGTAACGCTCGCCGATCAGGATCAGCGACAGCGTGAACAAGCCGCCCGCGCTGGCACCGAACAGTACCCACAGCGGCCAGATCAACAGGGTATCGATCAACAGCGGAACCGCCAGGCTCGATAACGTCAACGCCACCGCGCACCCCGTCAACA
Source organism: Pseudomonas sp. NFACC14 (assembly GCF_900106885.1). Taxonomy (NCBI): domain Bacteria; kingdom Pseudomonadati; phylum Pseudomonadota; class Gammaproteobacteria; order Pseudomonadales; family Pseudomonadaceae; genus Pseudomonas; species Pseudomonas sp. NFACC14. The sequence continues at coordinate 34,472 of NZ_FNOA01000027.1, read as the reverse complement.
GGGCCCGGCGAGACACGCGATCGGCCAGGGCGCCGATGGGCAACTGCAGCAAGGCATCACCGACCACCACGGTGCTGACCATCGCCAGCGCAATGTCGGCCGTGAAACCCTGGCGAAGGCAATACACCGGCAACAACGTGAGGATCATCGCCTCGAACGCAGCGAACAACGAGACTGCCCAGGCAATCGCCGGCAAGCCACGGCAAAACGTCCACAAATCGCCGAACGTGACGTTGCCGGCCTCGCTGCTCGGCGCACCGCTGCGGCCCAGCAACAGCAAGGGCGCGGCCAACAGCAGGCCGACGCCCACCCAGAACCCGTAGTCATGATCGGTCCCCAGCGCGCCCAGCAGCAGTGGGCCGGACAACTGGCTCAGGGCGTAGCTGCTGCCGTACAGCGCCACCAACCGTCCACGCCATCGTTCAATGACCAGTTGATTGATCCAGCTCTCACCCAGGATGAACACCAAGGTCAGGACCACGCCAATCATCAGGCGCAGCAGCAACCAGACCGGATAGCTGGGCAGCAGCGCCAGCAACCCGATGGACACCGCACCGCCCCAGAGGCACAGGCGCATCAACGCCGCCGTACCGAACCGCGCCGCCAGCCGGCTCGACACCTTGGCCCCGAGCAACACCCCCACGGCCGGCATGGCCGCCATCACACCAATGGCGAACGAGCCATAACCCCAGCCCTCCAGACGCAGCGACACCAACGGCATGCTCACGCCCAGGGCCAGGCCGACGCTCAGGACAGACGCCAGCACGGCGAAATAGGTTGCCCAACGCATTTCCACGCTCCTGTGGACAGTTATCAATCCGAACCATCACCCAAAACATTGTGGGAGCGAGCTTGCTCGCGATGGCGGCGCAACATTCAACAACTTCGTCGATTGTCGTACCGCTATCGCGAGCAAGCTCGCTCCCACAGGGGATTTGTGTTGGCCGCCACTTCCGTCCATCCCCGACCAATGTAGGAGCGAGCTTGCTCGCAATGACGGCGCAACATTCAACAACGTCGTCGATTGTCGTACCGCTATCGCGAGCAAGCTCGCTCCCACAGGGGATTTGTGTTGGCCGCCACTTCCGTCCATCCCCGACCAATGTAGGAGCGAGCTTGCTCGCAATGGCGGCGCAACATTCAACAACGTCGTCGACTGTCGTGCCGCTATCGCGAGCAAGCTCGCTCCCACAGAGGGAATCAGCGCTGCATGAGACCCCGGACAAGATCCGGGGCCGTCACTGTCAGAGCTTGATCCAGGTCGACTTCAGCTCGGTGTATTTGTCGAACGCATGCAGCGACTTGTCGCGACCGTTGCCCGACTGCTTGAAGCCACCGAACGGTGCGGTCATGTCGCCGCCGTCGTACTGATTAACCCATACGCTGCCGGCACGCAGGGCCTTGGCGGTCAGGTGAGCCTTGGAGATGTCCTTCGTCCATACCGCTGCGGCCAGGCCATACGGCGTGTCGTTGGCGATCTCGATGGCCTGCTCGGCGGTGTCGAAGGCGATGACCGACAATACCGGGCCGAAGATCTCTTCCTGGGCGATTTTCATGGCGTTGCTCACACCGTCGAAAATCGTCGGCTCGACGTACGTGCCGCCGGTTTCCTCAAGGATGCGCTTGCCACCGGCCACCAGTTTGGCGCCATCGCTATGGCCAGCCTCGATGTAGGACAGCACTGTATTCATCTGCTGGGTATCGACCAGGGCTCCGACGTTGGTGGCCGGGTCCAGGGGATTGCCCGGCTTCCAGCCCTTGAGGGCTTCGATCACCAGCGGCAGGAACGTGTCCTTGATGGAGCGCTCCACCAACAGTCGCGAGCCGGCGGTGCAGACTTCGCCCTGGTTGAAGGCGATGGCGCTGGCAGCGGATTCGGCGGCAGCTTGCAAGTCCGGGGCATCGGCGAACACGATGTTCGGGCTCTTGCCACCGGCTTCCAGCCAGATGCGCTTCATGTTGGATTCGCCGGAATAGATCATCAGTTGCTTGGCGATCTTGGTCGAACCGGTGAACACCAGCGTATCGACGTCCATATGCAGGGCCAGGGCCTTGCCGACGGTGTGGCCGTAGCCTGGCAACACGTTCAGCACGCCTTTCGGAATGCCGGCCTCGATCGCCAGCGCAGCGATACGGATGGCGGTCAACGGGGATTTTTCCGACGGCTTGAGCACCACCGAGTTACCGGTGGACAGCGCCGGGCCGAGCTTCCAGCAGGCCATCATCAACGGGAAGTTCCAGGGCACGATAGCCCCCACGACACCCACCGGCTCACGGGTCACCAGGCCCAGTTGATCGTGCGGGGTGGCCGCCACTTCGTCGTAGAGCTTGTCGATGGCTTCACCGCTCCAGCTCAACGCTTGGGCCGCGCCGGGCACGTCGATGTTCAGCGAATCGCTGATCGGCTTGCCCATGTCCAGGGTTTCCAGCAGTGCCAGTTCCTCGGCATGCTGCTTGAGCAAGCCGGCGAAACGGATCATGGTGGTTTTGCGTTTGCTTGGCGCCAGGCGCGACCAGACGCCGGAGTTGAAGGTGGCGCGGGCATTTTCGACGGCACGCTGGGCGTCGGCCACGTCGCAGCTGGCGATCTTGCCCAGCAGGCGGCCATCGACCGGGCTGAGGCAATCGAACGTTTCGCCGGACACCGCATCGGTGTACTCACCGTTGATGAAGGCGCGGCCTTCGATCTTCAGGTCGCGGGCGCGTTGCTCCCAATCGGTACGAGTCAGGGTGGTCATGCGTGTGTCCTCCTCTTATTGAGTACGAACGCCGCGCAATGCGCAGCGCTCAAAAGAATTCTGCCCGGCCAGCCTGTTTTCGGCGCTGTTTTCGGCATAGGGCACCCGCCACCCTAAACCAGCGGCCGGTCATGTTTCAATATATTTGACACATCAGTGGCAAACGGCCTTGCGATGTTCGTTTTAATAAACATAGACTCGAGGCCTTCCAAGCGATCACTGGGGATCACCCGCATGAGCATTCAGGACATCGTCGACTTCAGCCAGGCCAATACCACCGCCGAGCGTTATCGCCCGGACCCGGCCAAGGTGTTCAAGGGCGATCCCGAGCAAACCGTGTTCAACCACTACAGCAGCCCTTGTGGGCAAATGAACGCTGGCGTATGGGAAGGCGCCGTCGGCCAGTGGACGGTCAATTACACCGAGCATGAATACTGCGAGATCGTCCAGGGCGTTTCCGTGTTGCGGGACAACGATGGCAACGCCAAGACCCTGCGGGCCGGCGACCGCTTCGTGATCCCGGCCGGGTTCAAGGGCACCTGGGAAGTGCTGGAGCCGTGCCGCAAGATCTACGTGGTGTTCGAGCAGAAGGCCTGAGCCCGACTGAAAAAGCAGCTGACACTCCAGGGCTGGTCAATCACCCGCGAAACAGATGAGACTGCTGGCGGGCGTCACACATTTTATCGTCGCGACGGCTACGCACAGGACGTGCGGTCAGCCCGACGGGTGAACGCCCTGACCTATCATTTGCAAGGAGGCAAACATGCCCGTCTTACCCGATCAATGCGACCTGGCCATCGCCCGATACACCATCGGCCAAAAATGCACCCCCGAACTGCTTGAAGAGGTCCGCGCCCTGGCCAACGGGGCTCCCGTACGCGCCACGGGGCCGAAGTATCCTTCGAGCTGGGACCTGCGTCCGCGACGCATCAACCTGCACACCAATGCCGACAGAATCATTGTCAGCATCCACTGCGGCTGATCGGCAGCTTCGCCGACCCAACAAAAAAGGCCCGTATCTCGCGATACGGGCCTTTTTTGTAAGAGGGAAAAATCAATTACTTGATTTTGCCTTCCTTGTAGATCACGTGCTTGCGAACAACCGGATCATATTTCTTGATCTCGATTTTGTCCGGGGTAGTACGCTTGTTCTTGTCGGTAGTGTAGAAGTGACCAGTACCGGCGCTCGAGATCAAACGAATCAATTCACGCATGATTAGCTCCCTTAAACCTTGCCATCGCGACGAAGTTCGGCCAGCACGACACTGATGCCACGCTTGTCGATGATGCGCATGCCCTTGGCAGATACGCGCAGACGCACAAAACGTTTCTCTTCTTCAACCCAGAAGCGGTGATGCTGCAGGTTCGGCAGGAAACGACGACGGGTTTTGTTGTTTGCGTGGGAAATGTTATTCCCAGTCACCGGACCCTTACCGGTAACTTGACAGACTCTCGACATGCCTCAGCCCTCTAAAACCACATGCCCAACCCGGCATGGGTTGGCCGCTTAATCTCTCAGTCATTTGGCGCCAGGCGCCGCGTTTCTTTAAGGGTCTTACCGGCTACACCTACAGTGAAGGAACCGGGCCCCTAGAAAAGAGCGCTGCTTTATACCAGAAAGACCACCGTGCAACAACAGTCGATGTGATTTGTCTTCCTGAAGAAACATCGGCTCACCGCCCCGGACGGCAGGGGCAGAGGCTGGCACGGCCCCTGACCGCTCGTCGCTGCACACAGGTTTTTTTTCACATGCGCCAGGTTCTGGCCACCCATACCGTCGCCGCAGAGTGCCGGAAAATGCAAAAAGGGGATAGTCATTTGGCAGCGAGCCCACTAGGGTAGGCCTTTTCCAGACTGCACTCGCAGATGGGCCTCCGACTTGCACAGGAAACCGACCATGCGCCTCGCTGCCCTACCGTTGTTGCTCGCCCCTCTGCTGATCACCCCGCAGGCCTGGGCCGCCGCCCTGAGCGTCTGCACCGAAGCCAGCCCGGAAGGGTTCGATGTCGTCCAGTACAACTCCCTGACCACCACCAACGCCTCCGCCGACGTGCTGATGAACCGCCTGGTGGATTTCGATACCGCTAGCGGCAAAGTGGTCCCCAGCCTGGCCGAACGCTGGGAGATCTCTACCGATGGCCTGACCTACGTGTTCAAGCTGCGGCCACAGGTCAAGTTCCATCACACCGAGTACTTCACGCCGCGCCGCGACCTGACCGCCGAGGACGTGAAGTTCAGCTTCGAACGCATGCTCGACCCGGCGAACCCGTGGCACAAGGTTGCGCAAAGCGGCTTCCCCCACGCCCAATCCATGCAATTGCCGGCGCTGATCAAGAAAATCGACGCCCTGGACCCGCTGACCGTGCGGTTCACCCTCGATCACGCCGATTCGACCTTCCTGGCAACGTTGAGCATGGGCTTTGCCTCCATCTATTCGGCCGAATACGCCGATCAACTGATGCAGGCCGGCACGCCGGAAAAACTCAACAACCAGCCGATCGGCACCGGCCCGTTCATCTTCAGCCGGTTCCAGAAGGACGCCTCGATTCGCTACAAGGCCAATGACGCCTATTTCGGCGGCAAGCCCAAAGTGGACCCGCTGGTCTTCGCCATCACGCCGGATGCCAATGTGCGCCTGCAGAAACTGCGCCGCAACGAATGCCAGATCGCCTTGTCGCCCAAGCCGCTGGACGTGCAGGCCGCCCGGCAGGAGCCGACCCTGAGCGTGGCCCAGACCGACGCCTTCATGACCGCGTTCGTGGCGATCAACAGCCAGCATCCGCCACTGGACAAGCCTGAGGTGCGCCAAGCCATCAACCTGGCCTTCGACAAGGCCAGCTACCTCAAGACCGTCTTCGAAGGCACCGCCGAAGCCGCCAACGGCCCCTACCCGCCCAACACCTGGAGTTATGCCAAAAACCTGCCCGGCTACGCCCATGACCCGGCGAAGGCCCGTGACCTGCTGGCCAAGGCCGGCTTGAAGGAAGGCTTCCAGACCACCATCTGGACCCGCCCTTCCGGCAGCCTGCTCAACCCCAACCCCAGCGTTGGCGCCCAGTTGCTGCAATCCGACCTGGCGCAGATCGGCATCCAGGCGGAAATCCGCGTGATCGAATGGGGCGAACTGATCCGCCGCGCCAAGGCCGGCGAACATGACCTGCTGTTCATGGGCTGGGCCGGCGACAACGGCGACCCGGACAACTTCCTCACCCCGCAGTTTTCCTGCGCGGCACTCAAGTCCGGGACCAACTTCGCCCGCTACTGCAACCCGGACCTGGACAAACTGATCAGCGCCGGCAAGACCACCGGCGAACAAGGCGTGCGCGCCAAGCTCTACGAGCAGGCCCAGGCCCAGATCCAGCAGCAGGCCCTGTGGCTGCCCCTGGCGCACCCCACCGCCTTCGCGCTGACCCGCAAGGATGTGCAAGGTTATGCGGTGAGCCCGTTTGGGCGGCAGGATTACTCCAAGGTGAGCCTCAAGTAACCACAGCCCCTCTGTGGGAGCTTTGCTCCCACAAGGGATTATTCAAGCATGACCCTGCCTACATCCACCCATACTCCGCCATCGACAGCGGCTCCCCATCGCCAACAATGAAGTGGTCGAGCACCCGCACGTCGATCAATTCCAGGGCCTCCTGGAGCCGCTCGGTGAGCACCCGGTCGGCCTGGCTGGGCTCGGTGTTGCCGGAGGGGTGGTTGTGGCACAGGATCAACGCAGCGGCGTTGTGGGCCAGGGCGCGCTTGACCACCTGCCGGGGATGGACACTGGCGCTGTCGATAGAACCGCGGAACAGCGCCTCGAAGGTCAGCACCTGGTGCTTGGCGTTGAGAAACAGGCAACCGAACACCTCGTGGGGTTCGTGACGCAGCATGGACTTGAGGTATTCACGAACCGCGAACGGGCTTTCCAGCATGGTCTTTTCCCGCGCCCGTTCAGCCAAATGCCGCCGACTCATTTCCTGAGCCGCCTGCAGTTGGGCAAACTTCGCCGGCCCGAGCCCCATGTGACTACTGAATGTGATCTGATCCGCTTCAAGCAGCGCGCGCAGGCTGCCAAATTGAATCAACAGTTGTCGCGCCAGATCCACCGCGCTTTTGCCGGACACGCCGGTTCGTAAAAAAATCGCCAGCAGCTCGGCGTCCGAAAGACTCCCAGCCCCCAGCGCCAATAACCTCTCCCGCGGCCGCTCGGCCGCAGGCCAATCGCGAATACTCATGGCATCTCCCTGATTGTGGGCGCCGCTGTTCCGTAGCGGTCGCTGTGATATCGTAGCCCATCTTTTTTGCAGGCGATTTGCACCCTGGCAGCTGCTGCCAAGGGGTTCGCCCTGCACTGACCACTGAAATCGAAAGGCAGGCCTATGCAGCGGCTGTATCGGAAACGCATCGTTCTGGGCGTCGGCGGCGGCATTGCCGCCTACAAGAGCGCCGAGCTGGTTCGCCGACTCATCGACCAGGGCGCGGAAGTACGGGTCGTCATGACCCGTGGCGGCAGCGAGTTCATTACCCCACTGACCATGCAAGCCCTATCGGGGCACCCGGTCCACCTGGACTTGCTCGACCCGGCGGCCGAAGCCGCCATGGGCCATATCGAACTGGCCAAGTGGGCCGACCTGGTGCTGATCGCCCCGGCCACGGCTGACCTGATCGCCCGCCTGGCCCAGGGCATCGCCGACGACCTGTTGACCACCCTGGTGCTCGCCACGGACGCCGTGGTGGCCGTCGCCCCCGCCATGAACCAGGCCATGTGGCGCGACCCGGCCACCCAGGCCAACCTGCAATTGCTGGAAAGCCGCGCCCTGAAAGTCTTTGGCCCGGCCTCCGGCAGCCAGGCCTGCGGCGATGTCGGCATGGGCCGCATGCTCGAAGCCACGGACCTGGCCCAGTGCGCCGCAGACTGCTTCCAGCGCCAGGCCCTGACCGGCAAGCACGTGCTGATCACCGCCGGGCCGACCCAGGAAAACATCGACCCGGTGCGCTACATCACCAACCACAGCTCCGGGAAAATGGGCTTCGCCCTGGCCGAAGCCGCCGTGGAAGCCGGCGCCCGGGTCACTCTGATCACCGGTCCCGTGCACTTGCCAACCCCGGACCGGGTCACGCGCATCGACGTGGTCAGTGCCCGGGACATGCTCGCGGCCTGTGAAGCGGCCATCCCCTGCGACCTGTTCATCGCCTCGGCTGCGGTAGCGGACTACCGCCCCGAAGTCGTTGCCCCGCAAAAATTGAAGAAAGACCCTGCAAGCGGCGACGGCCTGCTACTGCAAATGGTGCGCAACCCGGACATCCTGGCCAGCATCGCCACCCGCCCCGACCGTCCGTTCAGTGTCGGCTTCGCCGCCGAGACCGAACACCTGCTCGATTACGCCGCCCGCAAGCTCAAGGACAAGAACCTCGACTTGATCGTCGCCAACGACGTCGCCAATCCGAGCATCGGCTTCAACAGCGAAGAAAACGCCTGCAGCGTGATCGACCGCCAGTTGCACGCCACGCTTTTCGCCCAGACCAGCAAGAGCAAGATTGCCCGCCAGCTGATCACTTTTATCGCCGAACGTCTGAACCAGGTTTAATGTCATGCACGCCTTACAAGCCAAGATCCTCGACCCACGCATCGGTAGCGAATTCCCGCTGCCGCAATACGCCACACCGGGCTCCGCCGGCCTCGACCTGCGGGCGATGCTCAAGCAGGACACGATCCTGGAACCAGGCCAGACCCTGCTGATTCCTACCGGCCTGTCGGTGTACATCGGCGACCCGGGCCTGGCCGCGCTGATCCTGCCGCGCTCGGGCCTGGGCCACAAGCACGGCATCGTGCTGGGCAACCTGGTGGGCCTGATCGATTCCGACTACCAGGGCGAATTGATGGTGTCGTGCTGGAATCGCGGCCAAACGGCCTTCAATATTGCCGTGGGCGAGCGCATCGCGCAGCTGGTACTGGTGCCGGTGGTCCAGGCCCACTTCGAACTGGTCGAGGAATTCGACGAGAGCCAGCGCGGCGCCGGTGGATTCGGGCATTCCGGCAGCCATTGACCGTGCGGTTCCGGGCTGGGCGTCCTGCCCGGCCCGTTTGTGAAGCTTCTGTTTCAGGACAAAAAATGCGCAATGGCTTTCTGCTAGGTTTCCCATCCGGAATCAATGTATTAGGCGAGGAAGACCGGGGTAACGCTGTCTCATGGCAATTTCCCACCACGAACTCTCTGTCAAAAACGCCGTCATACCCTTCAGCTTGAGCCTGCCGACGCCCAGCGTCGGCCTGTCCAGTCACTTTCCTGATAGAGCGCCCCGCCCATGAACACCCCAGCCGCAATCGCCCCGATCTTCCCTGATAGCATCTTCCGCGCCTACGACATCCGTGGCGTGGTACCGGAAACCCTCACCGCCGAAACCGCTTACTGGATCGGTCGCGCCATTGGCTCCCAGAGCCTGGCCCAGGGTGAACCGAACGTGTGCGTCGGCCGCGACGGCCGCTTGTCGGGCCCCGAGCTGGTCGAACAATTGATCAAAGGCGTCGCCGACAGCGGCTGCCACGTCAGTGACGTGGGCCTGGTGCCCACGCCAGCGCTGTACTACGCCGCCAACGTGCTGGCCGGCAAGTCCGGGGTCATGCTCACCGGCAGCCACAACCCGTCGAACTACAACGGCTTCAAGATCGTCATCGCCGGCGACACCCTCGCCAACGAGCAGATCCAGGCCCTGCATACCCGCCTCAAGACCAACGACCTGAGCAGCGGCCAGGGCAGCGTGACCAAGGTCAACATCCTCGAGCGCTACAACGATGAGATCGTCAAGGACGTGAAGCTCGCCCGACGCCTGAAAGTGGTGGTCGACTGCGGCAACGGTGCGGCCGGCGTAATCGCTCCGCAACTGATCGAGGCCCTGAACTGCGAAGTCATCCCGCTGTTCTGCGACGTGGACGGCAACTTCCCTAACCACCACCCGGACCCGGGCAAACTGGAAAACCTGCAAGACCTGATCGCCAAGGTCAAGGAAACCAACGCCGACCTGGGCCTGGCCTTCGACGGCGACGGCGACCGCGTCGGCGTGGTGACCAATACCGGCAGCGTGGTGTTCCCCGACCGCCTGCTGATGCTGTTCGCTCGCGACGTGGTGGCGCGCAATCCGAACGCCGAAATCATCTTCGACGTTAAGTGCACCCGTCGCCTGGTCCCACTGATCAAGGAATATGGCGGTCGCCCGCTGATGTGGAAAACCGGTCATTCGTTGATCAAGAAGAAAATGAAACAGAGCGGCGCCCTGCTGGCCGGTGAAATGAGCGGCCACATCTTCTTCAAGGAGCGCTGGTTCGGTTTCGACGACGGTATCTACAGCGCCGCGCGCCTGCTGGAGATCCTCAGCAAGGAAAAATCCACGGCCGAAGAACTGTTCGCGACCTTCCCGAACGATATTTCTACGCCGGAAATCAATATCCATGTGACCGAAGAGAGCAAATTCAGCATCATTGATGCACTGCACGACGCCCAGTGGGGCGAAGGCGCCGAACTGACCACCATCGACGGTGTACGGGTCGACTACCCACAAGGCTGGGGCCTGGTCCGCGCGTCCAACACCACCCCGGTGCTGGTGCTGCGTTTCGAGGCCGACAACGAGGCCGAACTGCAGCGCATCAAGGACGTGTTCCACACCCAACTCAAACGTGTTGCACCTGATCTCCAACTACCGTTTTGATTTTTTGAAGCACTACCGGAGCCCTGAATGACCCTCGAACGCGAAGCCGCCGCCAACACCGCCAAGGTCCTGTCCGAAGCGTTGCCTTATATCCGACGCTACGTCGGCAAGACCCTGGTGATCAAATACGGCGGCAACGCGATGGAAAGCGAGGAGCTGAAGACCGGCTTCGCCCGCGACATCGTGCTGATGAAGGCCGTGGGCATCAACCCGGTGGTGGTCCACGGCGGCGGCCCGCAAATCGGCGACCTGCTCAAGCGCCTGTCGATCGAGAGCCACTTCATCGACGGCATGCGCGTGACTGACGCACAGACCATGGATGTGGTGGAAATGGTCCTCGGCGGCCAAGTCAACAAGGACATCGTCAACCTGATCAACCGCCATGGCGGCAGCGCCATTGGCCTGACGGGCAAGGACGCCGAGCTGATCCGGGCGAAGAAACTCACCGTCACCCGCCAGACGCCGGAGATGACCCAGCCGGAAATCATCGACATCGGTCATGTGGGCGAAGTGGTCGGCATCAACACCGACCTGCTGAACCTGCTGGTCAAGGGCGATTTCATCCCGGTGATCGCGCCTATCGGCGTGGGTGCCAACGGCGAGTCGTACAACATCAACGCCGACCTGGTGGCGGGCAAGGTTGCCGAGGCACTCAAAGCTGAAAAGCTGATGCTGCTGACCAACATCGCCGGCCTGATGGACAAGACCGGCAAGGTCCTGACCGGGTTGTCGACCCAGCAGGTAGATGACCTGATCGCCGATGGCACCATCTACGGCGGCATGCTGCCGAAGATTCGTTGCGCGCTGGAAGCGGTGCAGGGCGGCGTCGGCAGCTCGCTGATCATCGACGGCCGGGTGCCGAATGCGATTCTGCTGGAGATCTTCACCGATACGGGTGTGGGTACGCTGATCAGCAATCGCAAGCGTCCTTAAGCGATACCGGTAAAAAAAGACCCTGCTCAACCTGGTTGAGCGGGGTCTTTTTTTGTCTGACTACCTACTGTGGGAGCGAGCTTGCTCGCGATAGCGGTGGGTCAGTCAATTAAATGCTGAATGATAAGCCGCTATCGCAAGCAAGCTCGCTCCCACAAGGCTTGGCGCAGGCCTTTTAGACACCGAACTGCGCGCGATAAGCCTCAACCGCCGGCAAATGCTGCTTGAGCTGCGAGTCGTCGGCCAAAAACTCCAGCACCTGGTTCAGCGACACGATGCTGATCACCGGAATGCCGAAATCGCGCTCCACTTCCTGGATCGCCGACAACTCACCGTTGCCGCGCTCCTGACGGTTCAGGGCGATCAGTACACCGGCCGCCTTGGCGCCTTCCTGGGAAGCGATGATCTGCATCACTTCGCGAATGGCGGTGCCGGCGGTGATCACGTCGTCGATGATCAACACATCGCCGGTCAGCGGCGCGCCGACCAGGCTGCCGCCTTCGCCGTGGGCCTTGGCTTCCTTGCGGTTGAAACACCAGGGCAGGTCGCGGCCGTGGTGTTCGGCCAGGGCGACGGCGGTGGTGGCGGCCAGCGGGATGCCTTTGTAGGCCGGGCCGAACAATACATCGAACGGGATGCCGCTTTCGACGATGGCCGCCGCATAAAAACGGCCCAACTGCGCCAGGGCGGTTCCGCTGTTGAACAGGCCCGCATTGAAGAAGTACGGGCTGGTGCGCCCGGACTTGAGGGTGAATTCACCGAAGCGCAAAACCCCGCGATCGATGGCAAAGCGAATGAAATCGCGCTGATACGCCTGCATGAAAAAAGCCTCAAATACCGCGGATTTAGCTAAATAGGTACACGGCGTGTATCATACACGCACGTGATTTTTGGGGCCATTTATGCGGATCATCAGTGTGAACGTCAATGGTATTCAGGCTGCAGTGGAGCGTGGTTTGCTCAGTTGGCTGCAAGCACAGAATGCCGACGTCATCTGCCTGCAGGACACCCGCGCCTCCGCCTTTGAACTGGACGATGCAGCCTTCCAACTGGATGGTTACTTCCTTTATGCCTGCGATGCCGAAGTCCCCGCCCAGGGTGGCGTGGCTTTGTACTCGCGGCTGCAACCGAAGGCTGTCATCAACGGTCTCGGTTTCGAGACGGCGGACCGCTACGGGCGCTACCTGCAAGCCGATTTCGACAAGGTCAGCATCGCGACCTTACTGCTCCCTTCGGGGCAGAACGGCGATGAAGATTTGAATCAGAAATTCAAGTTGATGGACGACTTCGCCCGTTACCTGGATAAACAGCGGCGCAAACGTCGCGAGTACATCTATTGTGGCTCGCTGTACGTGGCGCAACAGAAGCTGGATATCAAGAACTGGCGCGACAGCCAACAATCCCCGGGTTTCCTGGCGCCGGAACGGGCCTGGATGGACGAGATCATTGGCAACATGGGCTATGTCGATGCCCTGCGCGAAGTCAGCCGCGAAGGCGACCAGTACAGCTGGTGGCCGGACAACGAGCAGGCCGAAATGCTCAACCTCGGTTGGCGTTTCGACTACCAGTTGCTGACGCCTGGGCTGCGCCGCTTCGTACGCAGCGCCCGCCTGCCGCGCCAGCCACGGTTCTCGCAGCATGCGCCGCTGATCGTGGATTACGACTGGACGCTGACCATCTAAGCGTATCGGCGACAGCCTTCAGGCCGACCGCCCCAAAAAATGCCCGTATCGCAAGATACGGGCATTTTTCATGGAGCGCGCTAGCGCCTCGATCATCAAGCCGCGGCAAAAAACGGCAGGGCCAGGTACAACTTGATGACGATGACGTTAATGATGTCGATGAAGAACGCCCCCACCATCGGCACCACCAGAAACGCGATCTGCGAAGGTCCGTAGCGCTGTGTCACGGCTTGCATGTTGGCGATGGCCGTTGGCGTGGCGCCCAGTCCGAAACCACAATGCCCCGCCGCCAATACCGCGGCATCGTAGTGACTGCCCATGAGCCTGAACGTCACGAAAATCGCAAACAGGGCCATGACCAATGTCTGGGCCGCCAGAATGATGAAGATCGGCAGGGCCAATGACGCCAGGTCCCACAACTTGAGTGACATCAAGGCGATCGCCAGGAACAGTGACAAGCTGACATTGCCGAGCACGGACACTTCTCGCTCGAATACTTGATACAGGCCGAGTGCCGAAAGCCCATTGCGCAGGATCACGCCCACGAAAAGGACACAAACGAACGTCGGCAACTCGAATGCGGTGTCGTGGAGCTGTCCATTCAGGAGCGTGCCGGCCAACAGGCTGACCGCGATCAGGGCGAGCGTCTCGATAAACGAAAATGGCGTAATCGAGCGTTCCTTGTTTGGCTGTTCGAAGCCCTTGGGTACGCGGGGCTTTTCTGGCTCGAGGCTGCCGGGCGATTGCACACGTTTGATGAGCAGGCGCGCAACCGGCCCACCGATCAGGCCACCCAACACCAAGCCAAACGTCGCAGAAGCCATCGCAAGTTCGGAGGCGGAAGCCAGACCGAACTTCTCGCTGAACACCGTCCCCCACGCCGCGCCGGTGCCGTGACCGCCCGCCAAGGTAATCGAACCGGTCAGCAATCCCATCAACGGATCGAGCCCCAGTGCTTTTGCGAGTCCGATGCCCATGGCATTCTGGACCACCAGCAGACCGGTGACCGCCAACAGGAAAATCCCCACCACGCGCCCGCCTTTCTTCAAGCTGGCGAAATCCGCGCTCAGGCCAATCGTGGCAAAAAACGCCAGCATCAAGGGTGTTTGCAATGAAGTATCAAAACGCACTTCAACTTCAAGCCCCCGTAACGCCAGGAGAATCAGGGCAACTACCAACCCTCCCGCCACGGGTTCGGGAATATTGTAGGCGCGTAGAAAGCCGACACGTGTAACAAGACCGCGCCCCAGCAAAAGCACTAAAGAGGCGGCGACAAGGGTTCCATAGAAATCGAGCTGAAACATAAGTGTTTATTCTTTGAATATATCTATTCAGGGCGAACTTTTTACCTGGGCACGCCGCTTGAACAGGTTGATTGCCTCAACACTGATTGGCTTTGAATTCAAGGACCTTCAATGGTCTGAATATATCGAAATATTTCTAAAGGAATATAACTTGGGGCAACTCTATCAATCGATCAGTGCTATTGCCAAGGACATAGACCGCCTTGAAACTTCATGAGTTGTGACTAAAAGTTTAAGAGCGGTACATGTATGCGCACGATAACGCGCCGGGCAATTTTAATGCCCTGCATTGAGAGAAACATTTCTGCTTAAAAAAGAATGCCCCGATAAATCGGGGCATTCCATGAGTCATGACATTGGTCGTTATTTGACCAGCCGCCAGGTGAACGGATACCGATACGGCTGCCCTTCATTGGCCTTCACGCCACCTATGATGGTCAGCACCAGCGCACCGATGGCCACCAGGCCGAACAGGAAGAAGCCAATCACCACGATCATCAGCAGCAGGCAAATCGCCGAAGCAATCGCCACAGTGATCTGGAAGTTCAGCGCTTCCTTGCCCTGGGCATCGATGAAAGGGTCGGATTCACGCTTGAGCTGCCAGAGTACCAACGGCCCGATCAGCGTGCCAAACGGAATCCAGATCCCCAGCAAGGCGGACAGGTGACAAAACATCGCCCATTGACGCGCCTCTTGGCTCGGCCGGGGCAGCAGGATTTGCTCATCACTCATGACGCTCTCCTTGTTGTCTTGAAGCGGGAATCGATCAGTCGGCCAACGCGGCCTTTTGCAATTCGAAGATCTCGTTCATGCCTTTCTTCGCCAACTCCAGCATAGCGTTCAAATCTTCCGGCTGGAACGGCGCGCCTTCGGCGGTACCCTGGACTTCGATGAAACCGCCGGCGCTGGTCATGACCACGTTCAGGTCGGTCTCGGCGGCGGAGTCTTCCAGGTAATCCAGGTCCAGCACCGGCTCGCCTTGGTACATGCCCACGGACACAGCGGCGATCATTTGCTTGAGCGGGTCGCCGCCCTTGAGGCCGCCGCGCTTCTTGATCACTTTCAAGGCATCGACCAGCGCAACCATGGCCCCGGTGATGGAGGCCGTACGGGTGCCGCCATCGGCCTGGATCACGTCGCAATCGACATACAGTGTCACGTCGCCCAGCTTGGACATGTCCAGCGCAGCGCGCAGCGAACGGCCGATCAGCCGTTGGATCTCCAGGGTACGACCGCCCTGCTTGCCACGGCTGGCCTCACGCTGGTTCCGTTCGCCGGTGGCGCGCGGCAGCATGCCGTATTCGGCGGTCAGCCAGCCCTGGCCCTGGCCCTTGAGGAACCGCGGCACGCCGTTTTCGACGCTGACGGTACAGATGACCTTGGTATCACCGAATTCGACCAGTACAGATCCCTCGGCGTGTTTGGTGTAGTTGCGGGTAATGCGGATCGAGCGAAGCTGATCGGCAGCGCGACCACTTGGACGTTTCATAGGGAACACCTGTACAGAGGACGGAAAACTGCCTGGCATTATAGAGCCGTGAACCGTCAGAGGGCAGTTAAAACGTCACACAGCGCTAAAAAGCTGGCGCGGGTGAGCGCCCTCAAAGCCCCGGCCGACGGGCTGCGCCGCTTTGTTACCGGAGCTGTTTGGGCGCTTGCGCCCCACTGCGCTACAATCCTGCGCCTTTGCTGCCCTCGGGCTTTTATCCACAGATCCCAGGCCCACGACCACCGTCGGGCGGCCTGCATTGCGAGGAACCTCCATGGTGCACAGCATGACCGCCTTCGCCCGCGTCGAAAAAGCCGGGGCCCAAGGCACGCTGAGCTGGGAACTGCGCTCGGTCAACAGCCGTTACCTGGAGCCGCACCTGCGCTTGCCCGAGTCCTTCCGCGACCTGGAAGGCGGTGTGCGCGAAGCGCTGCGCCAGGGCCTGTCCCGGGGCAAGCTGGAATGCACCCTGCGTTTCACCGAAGAAAATACCGGCAAGACCCTGCAAGTGGACCGCGAGCGTGCCGCGCAATTGGTTGCCGCCGCCGAAACCGTCGCCAGCCTGATCAAGAACCCCGCCGCCCTGAACCCGCTGGAGGTCCTGGCCTGGCCCGGCGTGCTGGTGGGTGACGCGAGCGACCCGCAAGCGCTGAACGCCGAGGCGCTGGCGCTGTTCAACCAAGGCTTGCAAGAACTCAAGGCCGGTCGCGAGCGTGAAGGCGCGGAGCTGGCCCGGCTGATCAACGAGCGCCTGGCCTCCATTGAAGAAGACGTCAGCACCCTGCGCGAGCTGGTCCCGCAGATGCTCGCCACCCAGCGCCAGAAAGTCCTCGATCGCTTCGCCGACATGAAGGCCGAGCTGGACCCGCAACGACTGGAACAGGAAATGGTCATGCTCGCGCAAAAGAGCGACGTGGCCGAAGAACTGGATCGCCTGAGCACCCACATCATCGAAGTTCGCCGGGTGCTCAAGTCCGGCGGTGCGGCCGGTCGCCGCCTGGACTTCCTGATGCAGGAGCTCAACCGCGAAGCCAATACACTGGGCTCCAAAGCCTTCGACCCGCGCAGCACCCAGGCGGCGGTCAACCTCAAGGTGTTGATCGAACAAATGCGCGAACAAGTGCAGAACATTGAGTAAGGCTAACCCGACATGACCCACAGCACTGGCACTCTCTACATCATTTCCGCGCCCTCGGGCGCCGGCAAGACCAGCCTGGTCAAGGCCCTGGTCGACGCCGAGCCGCAGATCCGCGTCTCGGTCTCGCACACCACCCGTGCCATGCGCCCGGGCGAAGTGAACGGCGTGAACTATCACTTCGTCGACCGCGAAGAATTCGTGAAAATGGCCGAACACGGCGACTTCCTGGAACGCGCCGAAGTCTTCGGCAACCTCTACGGCACCTCGCAAAGCTATCTGCAGCAGACCCTCGACGAAGGCCATGACCTGATCCTGGAAATCGACTGGCAAGGCGCCGAGCAGGTACGCAAGCTCATGCCCCAGGCCCGTTCGATCTTCATCCTGCCGCCGAGCCAGCAGGCGTTGCGCCAGCGCCTGACCAACCGCGGCCAGGACAGCGACGAAATCATCGAAGGCCGGATGCGTGAAGCGGTCAGCGAAATGAGCCACTACGTCGACTACGATTACCTGATCATCAACGACGATTTCGCCCACGCGCTGGACGACCTGAAGGCGATTTTCCGCGCCAGCCAGCTGCAGCAGAAACGCCAGCAGCAACGTTTCGGTAAATTATTGGCCGAACTGCTGGGCTGAACAGCCCTTCCCAAAACCGCTGCGACGGCTTTACATTGGTACTCGCAGCGCGCCGAGGGGTTTGGTTAAAAAATCAGCGCTTCCCTAAACGCTGGTGTTTTTTTAAACTGTCGAGTCCGCTCGCCCAACCGGGCAGCGCGCATATTGCATTCGCTCCGAGGAATACCATGGCCCGCGTAACCGTTGAAGACTGCCTAGAACACGTGGAAAACCGCTTTGAGCTGGTCATGCTCTCTACCAAGCGTGCCCGTCAACTGGCCACCGGCGGCAAAGAGCCATTGGTCCAGTGGGAAAACGACAAGCCTACCGTGGTAGCGCTGCGTGAAATCGCCGAGGGCCTGATGAGCTACGAGTTCATCGCCAACGCTGAAATCGTCGAAGACGAACCGCTGTTCGCAGCGTTCGAGGACGAGTCCAACGAGGCGGTCTAAGCCTATGCCTGGTCGACGTAGCACGGCGCGGGGTCACAGCGAACGGCAGGAGTCATCATGCCGAGCATAGACGCCCTCGCCGATCGCTTATCGGCCTACCTCGGCACGGACCAGGTCAACCTGGTCCGCCGAGCCTATTTCTACGCCGAACAAGCCCACGACGGCCAACGCCGCCGCAGCGGCGAGGCGTACGTCACGCATCCGCTTGCCGTGGCGAACATTCTGGCCGACATGCACATGGACCATCAGAGCCTGATGGCGGCGATGCTGCATGACGTGATCGAAGACACCGGCATTGCCAAGGAAGCGCTGCAAGCGCAGTTCGGCGAAACCGTGGCCGAACTGGTCGACGGGGTCAGCAAGCTGACCCAGATGAACTTCGAGACCAAGGCCGAAGCCCAGGCCGAGAACTTCCAGAAGATGGCCATGGCCATGGCGCGCGACATCCGCGTGATCCTGGTCAAGCTCGCCGACCGCCTGCACAACATGCGCACCCTGGAAGTGCTGTCCGGCGAAAAACGCCGGCGCATCGCCAAGGAAACCCTGGAAATCTACGCCCCCATCGCCAATCGCCTGGGCATGCACGCGATCCGCATCGAGTTCGAAGACCTCGGCTTCAAGGCCATGCACCCGATGCGTTCGGCGCGGATCAACCAGGCCGTCAAGCGCGCCCGGGGCAACCGCAAGGAAATCGTCAACAAGATCGAAGAGTCCCTGAGCCACTGCCTGGCCATCGACGGCATCGAAGGCGAAGTCAGCGGCCGGCAGAAACACCTCTACGGCATCTACAAGAAAATGCGCGGCAAGCGTCGGGCCTTCAACGAGATCATGGACGTCTACGCGTTCCGGATCATCGTCGACAAGGTCGACACCTGCTATCGCGTACTGGGTGCTGTACATAATTTGTACAAACCGTTGCCGGGGCGCTTCAAGGATTACATCGCGATCCCCAAGGCCAACGGCTACCAGTCGCTGCACACCACGTTGTTCGGCATGCACGGCGTCCCGATCGAAATCCAGATCCGTACCCGCGAAATGGAAGAGATGGCCAACAACGGCATCGCCGCCCATTGGCTCTACAAATCCAGCGGTGACGAACAACCCAAGAGCACCCACGCCCGCGCCCGGCAGTGGGTCAAGGGTGTGTTGGAAATGCAGCAGCGCGCTGGCAATTCCCTGGAATTCATCGAGAGCGTGAAGATCGACCTGTTCCCGGACGAGGTCTATGTCTTCACCCCCAAAGGCCGGATCATGGAGCTGCCCAAAGGCTCCACGGCCGTGGACTTTGCCTATGCGGTGCACACCGACGTCGGCAACAGTTGCATCGCCTGTCGCATCAACCGGCGCCTGGCACCGCTGTCCGAACCGCTGCAAAGCGGCTCCACGGTGGAAATCGTCAGTGCCCCCGGCGCACGGCCCAATCCGGCATGGCTCAACTTCGTGGTCACCGGCAAGGCCCGTACGCACATCCGGCATGCGCTGAAACTGCAACGCCGCTCCGAATCCATCAGCCTCGGCGAACGCCTGCTGAACAAGGTCCTGAACGGTTTCGACAGCTCCCTGGACAAGATTCCGGGCGAGCGCGTGCAGGTGATGCTCCACGAATACCGCCTCGAATTGATCGAAGACCTGCTCGAAGACATCGGCCTGGGCAATCGCATGGCCTATGTCGTCGCCCGCCGCCTGCTTGGCGAAGGCGAACAACTGCCAAGCCCCGAAGGCCCGCTGGCGATTCGTGGCACCGAAGGCCTGGTGCTCAGCTATGCCAAGTGCTGCACGCCGATCCCGGGCGACCCGATTGTCGGCCACCTGTCCGCCGGCAAGGGGATGGTGGTGCACCTGGACAACTGCCGCAACATCAGCGAAATCCGCCACAACCCGGAAAAATGCATCCAGCTCTCCTGGGCCAAGGATGTCACCGGTGAATTCAACGTCGAGCTGCGGGTCGAGCTGGAGCACCAGCGCGGCCTGATCGCGCTGCTGGCCAGCAGCGTCAACGCCGCCGACGGCAATATCGAAAAAATCAGCATGGACGAGCGCGATGGCCGCATCAGCGTCGTCCAATTGGTGGTCAGCGTGCACGACCGTGTGCACCTGGCCCGCGTGATCAAGAAGCTGCGCGCCCTGACCGGCGTTATCCGCATCACCCGCATGCGCGCATAGCGCCTCAATAGCTCTATTCCTTACAAGGAGTCCTCAATGACCAAGACCGTTATCACCAGCGACAAGGCCCCAGCCGCCATCGGCACCTACTCCCAGGCGATCAAGGCCGGCAACACCGTGTACATGTCGGGCCAGATCCCGCTGGACCCGAAGACCATGGAGCTGGTGGAAGGCTTCGAAGCCCAGACCGTGCAGGTGTTCGAAAACCTCAAGGCCGTGGCCGAGGCCGCCGGTGGTTCCTTCAAGGACATCGTCAAGCTGAACATCTTCCTCACCGACCTGAGCCACTTCGCCAAGGTCAACGAGATCATGGGCAAGTACTTCGACCAGCCTTACCCTGCCCGCGCCGCCATTGGCGTGGCGGCCCTGCCAAAGGGCGCGCAGGTTGAGATGGATGCCATCCTGGTCATCGAGTAATAAGGTCGGCGCAGCCTCCCCCGCTGCGCCGTTTTCGTCTTGAAAGGATTCCACCATGCGCAAAGCGCTTGCTTTCTCGCTGCTCGCCCTTTTCCTGGGCGGCTGCGCCAGCGACCCTGCCGACCGTGACATCAGCGGCACCTGGATCAACCAGGCGGCCATCGACGCTGCCGCCAAGGGCGGCCCGCTGCGCGAAGCGCTGCAAGGCTATGGCCCGAACCTGGAATGGGACATCAACACCCGGGCCGGCCAGGCGCGCTACACCAATGGTTTTGAAAACGTCGAAGGCAAGCTGCTGGGCGAAGAAGACGGCACGTGGAAAGTCGATTTCTACGGCAGCTCCGCCAGCGAACTCAAGCGCGACGGCAATCAATTGAGCCAGGCCGCCACCGAGAACGAACCGCAGCAGGTGTTCGACCGCGCGCAACTCCAGGTACCGGAAGGCGCCCCCATCGGTGCCAGTTTCGAACGCGCGCTGTATGCCGCCTACCTGGGCGGCACCTGGAACATCGCCAGCGGCCCCGGCCAGGGCGCCACCGTGCAATTCCAGCCCGACGGCCAGGTCAGCGGCCTGCCGGGCGCCGACCGTTACGCCCTGTGCCTGGCCGGCGATTGCGCCTCCATGAGCGGTGGCAACGACAACATCTGGCTGCAACAGAACGGCCAGGGCAACACCTGGATCTTTGCCCGCAACGGCAAGACCCTGGAAATTTTCCAGACCGTGAATGCGGCGCTGGCCGATGAAATGCCGTCGTTCACGCCGGGCAACCGGCAGTGGGTGCTCGAAAAGCAGTAGCCCGATACCTTGAGGGAGCGAGCTTGATCGCGATAGCGGTATAACAGCCAACCTTGATGTTGACTGTCAGGGCCTCATCGCGAGCAAGCTCGCTCCCACAGTTTGTTTTGGGGGGTGTCAGGCGAATCAGCAGCGCCCTTCCAGAATCGCCGCATACCCCTCGCGAAAACTCGGATAACGCGGCGACCAGCCCAGGGCCTTGGCCCGGGCGTTGCTGCAGCGTTTGCTACCGGCGCGGCGGACGCTGGCGTTTTCGGCCCATTGGGTGACACCCAGGTAGTCGCGCAGCCAGCCCACCACGTCGGCCAACGCGGCGGGAGCGTCATCGACGCCGATGTAGCAGTCTTCCAGGGGCTTGCCCTGGCGATCGGCTTCCAGCAGAAAGGCCAGCAGGCCCGCCGCGTCGTCGGCGTGGATGCGGTTGGCGTACAGGGGCGGATCCTCCACCACGCTGTAGCCCTGGCGTACCTGGTTCAGCAGCCATTCGCGGCCCGGCCCATAGATGCCGGTCAGGCGCACGCGGCTGGCGGGTATGCCACTGTCCAGGGCCACTTGTTCGGCTTCGAGCATCAGCCGGCCGGAATAGCCACCGGCCACGGTGGGCGAGGTTTCATCGACCCATTCCCCCGCCTGCTGCCCATACACACTGCTGCTGGACACGAACAGCAGGCGCTTGGGCCGTTGCCCGTGCTGCTCCAGCCAGCCCAACACATGCTGCAACCCTTCGACATAAGCCGTGCGATAGCCCGCTTCGTCATGGTCGGTGGCCGCGGCGCTGTACACCAGGTAATCCAGCGACCCGGTGGGCCAATCGGCAGGACATTGCTCGCTGAACAAATCCCCCGCCACCCCGATGACGCCGGCCGGCAGGCTCGAAACCGTACGCCGCAGGCCATGGACCTGCCAATGTGCGGCCAATAACTGGCGGGCCAGGCGGCCGCCGATATCACCGCAGCCGGCGATCAAAACAGAAGGCGCGGACATCAAGAACTCCTCTGGCAAAGCCGCAGACTAGCCTCCGAGATGGACGAGCGGCTAGCCATCGGACAAAAAAAGTAACTGTATTACTTTTGTTAACAAGAATTACTTGCAATAATGCCTGCCACTTTTGTTCTCGGCCCACGAGGCCTGGAAGAACATCAACCTTCTTTTTTTCTCAGGTCCGGCCAGCATGAAACGCTCTCTATCCCCCGCTTCGCCAACCAACCGACCTCGTGCCTGGAGCACGGTAGCCGCCCTGCTGTTCAGCCTGCTGCTGGCGCCTGTCGCCGCGCTCGCCGATGCGCAGACGCCCGCCACGTCCCCAGCCACGACCCCGGCCGCCGTCCAGGCACCGGCAGACCCGGCCGCTCCCGCTGCGACGCCGGTCGCCACCGATCCGGCCCAAGCCGTCGAGGCCCAGGCACCTGAAGCGCTCGAAGCCGACAACTCGCTGGGCATGGCCCACGACCTGTCGCCATGGGGCATGTACAAGAACGCCGACATCATCGTGAAAATCGTGATGATCGGCCTGGCCATCGCCTCGATCATCACCTGGACCATCTGGATTGCCAAAGGCTTCGAGCTATTGGGTGCCAAGCGTCGCTTGCGCGGTGAAATCGCCGCCCTGAAAAAAGCCGCCACCCTCAAGGAAGCCAGCGCCACCGCCGCGAAGGAAGGCACCCTCGCCAACCTGCTGGTGCATGACGCGCTCGAAGAGATGCGCCTGTCGGCCAACAGCCGCGAGAAAGAAGGCATCAAGGAGCGCGTGAGTTTCCGCCTGGAGCGTCTGGTCGCCGCCTGCGGTCGCAACATGAGCAGCGGCACCGGCGTGCTCGCCACCATCGGTTCCACCGCCCCCTTCGTCGGCCTGTTCGGCACCGTGTGGGGCATCATGAACAGCTTCATCGGCATCGCCAAGACCCAGACCACCAACCTCGCCGTCGTCGCTCCAGGCATCGCCGAAGCCCTGCTGGCAACGGCACTGGGCCTGGTCGCGGCCATTCCAGCCGTGGTGATCTACAACGTCTTCGCCCGCTCCATTGCCGGCTACAAGGCCCAGGTCTCCGACGCTTCGGCGCAAGTCCTGCTGCTGGTCAGCCGTGACCTCGATCACCTGCCGTCCGAGCGCAGCTCGCAACCGCACATGGTGAAAGTGGGGTAATCGGCCATGGGCCTGCATTTGAAAGAAGGCGCAGACGACGATCTGGCCGAGAACCACGAAATCAACGTCACGCCGTTCATCGACGTGATGCTGGTGCTGTTGATCATCTTCATGGTGGCCGCCCCGCTGGCCACCGTGGACATCAAGGTCGACCTGCCGGCGTCGACGGCCAAGCCTTCGCCGCGGCCGGAAAAACCGGTGTTCCTCAGCGTCAAGGCCGACCAGCGCCTGTTCCTGGGTGAAGACGAGGTCAAGGCCGACACCCTCGGCGCGACCCTCGACGCCAAGACCCAGGGCAAGAAAGACACGACGATCTTCTTCCAGGCCGATAAAGGCGTGGACTACGGCGACCTGATGAGCGTGATGGACGCCCTGCGAAGCGCCGGCTACCTGAAGGTCGGCCTGGTCGGACTCGAGACGGCGCCCAAGAAATGATCACGACGCGCCAAAAGCTGACGCGTTACAGCGGTAGCCTGGTGGTGGTACTGGGCGTGCATGCGCTCGCCATCGCCCTGGCGCTGAACTGGACCTCGCGCGCGCCCATCGAGTTGCCACCCCAGGCGATGATGGTCGAACTGGCGCCAGTGCCAGCCCCGCCACCGCCGGCACCGCCAAAAGTCGTCACACCGCCGCCGCCGCCCGAGCCGGTCGAAGAGCTGCCGCTGCCCAAGCTTGCCGAAGCGCCGAAGCCGGAAATCGCCGTGCCCAAGCCGGTCAAGCCCAAGCCCAAGCCCAAGCCTCAACCGCCCAAACCCAAGCCCGTGGTCGAGAAAAAGCCGGAGCCGCCGAAGGAACAGCCGTCGGAGCCGAAACCGAGCGACACCCAGCCGACCCAGGCACCGACCGAGAAGTCCGCGCAACCGGCGCCCGGACCGTCACCGGCGCAAATGGCCGCCAAGGCCAATTGGCAGGGCACGCTGCTGGCGCACTTGGGCAAGTACAAGAAGTACCCGCCCAGGGCCCAGCAAATGAACAAGGAAGGCACCAACCGCTTGCGTTTCGTGGTGGATGCCGACGGCAACGTGCTGTCATTCGAGTTGGTGGGCAGTTCCGGCACGGAGTTGCTGGACCGGGCCACCCTGGAAATGATCCGCCGCGCCCAACCGCTGCCCAAGCCACCGGCGGAGTTGCTGACCAACGGCACCATCGAACTGACGGCACCGTTTGTGTACTCCATCGACAAGCGCCGGCGCTGATCGCATATTTGCAAGCCCCTTAACAGGGGCTTTTTTGTTTCTGGTGAAGAGGCCTTCTGGAGCAAAGGCAATGTGGGAGCCGCGGCATCTGTGGGCACCAGGGCATCTGTGGGAGCAAAGCTTGCTCGCGATACAGGCACCTCGGCTCCAGCGAACACCGCGTCAACTTCATCGCGGGCAAGCCTTGCTTCCACAGACAATTCCATATCCTTGAATAAATCCCTGACCACACACACATTCGACAGTGTCACACCGCGCCCCCAGTCTGATAACGTGCGTCTATCGATTGCAGCCGGTATGCTTGGCTCGCAACTTCACGGACGCTCGCCATGACCCTCACAGAATTACGCTACATCGTGACCCTCGCCCAAGAGCAGCATTTCGGCCATGCGGCCGAGCGTTGCCACGTCAGCCAGCCGACGCTATCGGTGGGCGTGAAAAAACTTGAAGACGAACTCGGTGTACTGATTTTCGAGCGCAGCAAAAGCGCCGTGCGCCTGACCCCGGTGGGTGAAGGCATCGTCGCCCAGGCACAAAAGGTCCTGGAGCAGGCCCAAGGCATCCGCGAACTGGCCCAGGCCGGCAAGAATCAACTGACCGCCCCGCTGAAAGTCGGCGCGATCTACACCGTCGGCCCATACCTGTTCCCGCACCTGATTCCACAACTGCACCGGGTCGCCCCGCAGATGCCGTTGTACATCGAAGAAAACTTCACCCACGTGCTGCGCGACAAGCTGCGCAACGGCGAGCTGGACGCGATCATCATCGCCCTGCCGTTCAACGAAGCCGACGTCCTGACCCTGCCGCTCTACGACGAACCCTTCTACGTCCTGATGCCGGCAGAGCACCCCTGGACCCAGAAAAAAACCATCGACGCGGCCCTGCTCAACGACAAGAGCCTGCTGCTGCTCGGCGAAGGCCATTGCTTCCGCGACCAGGTGCTCGAAGCCTGCCCGACCCTGACCAAGGGCAGCGAAGGGGCCAAGCACACCACGGTGGAGTCCAGCTCCCTGGAAACCATTCGCCACATGGTCGCATCCGGCCTGGGCATCTCGATCCTGCCGCTGTCGGCGGTGGACAGCCACCATTACTCCCCCGG
Source organism: Pseudomonas sp. NFACC14 (assembly GCF_900106885.1). NCBI lineage: Bacteria > Pseudomonadati > Pseudomonadota > Gammaproteobacteria > Pseudomonadales > Pseudomonadaceae > Pseudomonas > Pseudomonas sp. NFACC14. The sequence goes on along the minus strand of NZ_FNOA01000027.1, from coordinate 8,624 downwards.
CGTGATCGAAGTCCGCCCGCTGACGCCGCCCGTGCCGTTCCGTACCGTCGCCATCGCCTGGCGCGCCAGTTTCCCGCGGCCCAAGGCCATCGAAATCCTCGCCGACTCGATCCGCCTGTGCTCCGTGGCCAAGCCGCCCGCTGGCAAGTAAGCCGCTGTCATGACTGAGCTGTCGAAGGTGCCGGTCACGACACTCAAGGGTGTCGGTGAAGCCATGGCCGAGAAATTGGCCAAGGTCGGCCTGGAAACCCTCCAGGACCTGCTGTTCCACCTGCCGTTGCGCTACCAGGACCGCACCCGCGTGGTGCCCATCGGCCATCTGCGTCCGGGACAGGACGCGGTGATCGAAGGCACCGTCAGCGGCGCCGACGTGGTCATGGGCCGCCGCCGCAGCCTGGTGGTGCGCCTGCAGGACGGCACCGGCGGGCTCAGCCTGCGCTTCTATCACTTCAGCAATGCGCAAAAGGAAGGCCTCAAGCGTGGCACCCGCGTGCGCTGCTACGGCGAGGCACGGCCCGGGGCGTCGGGGCTGGAGATCTATCACCCGGAATACCGCAGCATTACCGGCGACGAACCGCCGCCCGTGGATGAAACCCTGACCCCGGTCTATCCGCTCACCGAAGGCCTGACCCAGCAACGCCTGCGCCAGCTCTGCCAGCAAACCCTGACATTGCTCGGCCCCAGCAGCCTGCCCGACTGGCTGCCCACGGAACTGGCCCGGGACTACCACTTGGCGCCGCTGGCCGACGCGATCCGCTACCTGCATCATCCACCCGCCGACGCCGACGTGGACGAACTCGCCCTCGGCCATCACTGGGCCCAGCATCGCCTGGCGTTCGAAGAGCTGCTGACTCATCAACTGTCCCAGCAACGCCTGCGCGAGAGCCTGCGTTCCCTGCGCGCCCCGGCCATGCCCAAGGCCAGGGACCTGCCGGCCCGTTACCTGGCCAACCTCGGCTTCACCCCCACAGGCGCCCAGCAACGGGTCGGCAACGAAATCGCCTACGACCTGAGCCAGCCCGAGCCAATGCTGCGGCTGATCCAGGGCGATGTCGGCGCCGGCAAGACCGTGGTCGCCGCCCTCGCCGCGCTGCAGGCCTTGGAGGCGGGTTATCAGGTGGCGCTGATGGCGCCCACCGAGATCCTCGCCGAACAACACTTCATCACCTTCCAGCGCTGGCTCGAACCGCTGGGCATCGAAGTCGCCTGGCTGGCCGGCAAGCTCAAGGGCAAGAACCGCGCCGCCGCCCTGGCGCAGATCGCCGAGGGCGCACCGATGGTGGTCGGCACCCATGCGCTGTTCCAGGACGAAGTGCAGTTCAAGAACCTGGCCCTGGTGATCATCGACGAACAGCACCGCTTCGGCGTGCAACAGCGCCTGGCCCTGCGGCAGAAAGGCGTCGGTGGGCGGATGTGCCCTCATCAATTGATCATGACCGCCACGCCGATCCCGCGGACCCTGGCGATGAGCGCCTACGCCGACCTCGACACCTCGATCCTCGACGAACTGCCTCCCGGCCGCACGCCGGTCAATACCGTGTTGGTCACCGATACCCGACGGGTGGAAGTGATCGAGCGCGTGCGCAGCGCCTGTGCCGAGGGTCGGCAGGCCTATTGGGTGTGTACGTTGATCGAAGAATCGGAAGAACTGACCTGCCAGGCGGCCGAAACCACCTTCGAGGACCTCACCGCCGCCCTCGGCGAATTGAAGGTCGGGTTGATCCACGGCCGCATGAAGCCCGCCGAGAAAGCCGCGGTGATGGCTGAATTCAAGGCCGGCGCCCTGCAACTGCTGGTCGCCACCACGGTGATCGAGGTGGGCGTCGACGTGCCCAATGCCAGCTTGATGATCATCGAAAACCCCGAGCGCCTGGGCCTGGCGCAGTTGCACCAGTTGCGCGGCCGGGTGGGCCGGGGCAGCGCCGCCAGCCATTGCGTCTTGCTCTATCACCCGCCGCTGTCGCAGATCGGCCGCCAACGGCTGGGGATCATGCGCGAAACCAACGACGGTTTCGTCATCGCCGAAAAAGACCTCGAATTGCGCGGCCCCGGTGAAATGCTCGGCACACGCCAGACAGGTCTGCTTCAATTCAAGGTAGCCGACCTGATGCGCGACGCCGATCTGCTCCCCGCCGTACGCGACGCCGCCCAGGCCCTGCTGGAACGCTGGCCCGACCACGTCAGCCCGCTGCTGGATCGCTGGCTGCGTCATGGGCAGCAATACGGCCAAGTGTGAGCACGCGCTCAGTTTTCCAGACCCGCGTGCAGGACAAGCTGGTTATACTGACCAACTTGTAGGAAAACGGATACAGACCATGACAGAAGCTGCCCTCGTCCCCGAAGCCCCGCACGCTCCGTCTGTTATTCGGCTGTTGCTCGAGAAATTGGGCATCGGCTATGACGAAGTACTCGAACGACCCGGCCTGAACCCTGCCCGCAAAGTGCAGGCGGTGTTGCTGCACGATGCCGTTGGCGCGCTCATGGTGCTGTTTCCGCAAAGCCAGCTGCTGGACCTCAACCGCCTGGCCGAACTCACCGGCCGCAAGCTCACGGCGGTGCCGACCGAACGCCTGGAGCGCATGCTCGGCAAACACAGCCTGAGCCTGCTGCCCGGGCTGCCGGCGCTGACCAGCTCACCGTGCCTGTACGAAGAAAGCCTGCTGCGCGAACCGAAGCTGCTGATCAACTCCGGCGAGCCGGGGCTGCTGCTGGAAGTGACCAGCGAAGCGTTCAAGACCATGCTCACCAAGGCCAGCGCCGCGACGTTCGGCGAAGCCGTGAGCAACATCACCCCCAACCTGGACCGCCCGCACGACGACCGCGCGGAAATCACCCAGGCGGTGCAGGCGTTCACCGCCCGGCGTATCCAGCAGCGGCTGGAAGAAACCATCGAGATCCCGCCACTGGCTGAAACCGCGCAAAAAATCATCAAGCTGCGGGTCGACCCTGACGCCACCATCGATGACATCACCGGCGTGGTGGAAACCGACCCGGCCCTGGCCGCGCAAGTGGTGAGCTGGGCCGCCTCGCCCTACTACGCGTCGCCGGGCAAGATTCGCTCAGTGGAAGACGCCATCGTGCGGGTACTGGGCTTCGACCTGGTGATCAACCTGGCGCTGGGCCTGGCCCTGGGCAAGACCCTGAGCCTGCCCAAGGACCACCCGCAACACACCACGCCGTACTGGCACCAGTCGATCTACACCGCCGCCGTGATCGAAGGCCTGACCCGCGCCATGCCGCGCGCCCAGCGGCCCGAAGGCGGCCTGACCTACCTGTCCGGCCTGCTGCACAATTTCGGCTACCTGCTGCTGGCCCACGTGTTCCCGCCGCACTTCTCGCTGATCTGTCGGCACCTGGAGGTCAACCCGCACCTGTGCCACAGCTACGTGGAACAACACCTGCTGGGCATCAGCCGCGAGCAGATCGGCGCCTGGCTGATGCGCTACTGGGACATGCCCGAAGAACTGGCCACCGCCCTGCGCTTCCAGCACGACCCGCATTACGACGGCGAATTCGCCGCCTACCCGAACCTGGTGTGCCTGGCCGTGCGCCTGCTGCGGGCCCGCAGCATCGGCTCGGGCCCAGATGAAGACATCCCGGATGCCCTGCTCGAACGCGTCGGCCTGACCCGGGAAAAGGCCAACGACGTGGTCAGCAAGGTGCTGGAAGCAGAAGTGCTGCTGCGGGAACTGGCTTCGCAGTTTCACAGCTGAGCGCCGCACCGGGTCGCTGTGTCACCGAGCTTTTGTGGCGAGGGAGCTTGCTCCCGCTCGACTGCTTAGCAGTCGCTCGCTCCTTCGTCACGGAGGTTTACCTGGCTTTGCTCATGGCTCAAGCCAGGTAACGAATCACCCACCCTCCCCCAATACCGGCCCAGGGGTCCAAATCTATCCACGTTAACCCACACCCGACGATCCGCCCGTCTGGCATCCTGGTCATGTCTTGCAGGCTTTCAAACGTCAAGTCTTCGTCGAAAATCGTAAAACCGCTGCCATTGAATGCTGGGTCCAAGGCCCCATCAGAAAGAAAACGTGCCGTCAGCACCTTCGCCTCTTCGGTAGCAAACCCCCTGCCCGTGGTTCCGGCGACGATGATCGAACCATCTGCTTGCAATACACAACGCCACCATTCCAAGCCCTGAGGCACCAGCGAAGAGAACAGCGGCTGCCCACGATTGAAATTGAAATCGAAGAATCCACCCTCGCTTAATACGAATATGAATCCATTGCGTACACCAGCGCGCGCTGCGCTACCTACCGCGACAATAGTGCCGTCGGCCTCTCTTATGCCTATAGCCCTCAAGTACATAAGGCTAGAGTTGCGAACGGTCACAGTCCCGCCATTGAAGCTTCTATCGAGGCGTCCCATGGCATCGAAGCGCGTCACATACACGCCTCCGACATTTTGCCCTGCCAAATCAAAGTCACCACCGACCAGCACCTTGCCATCCGCCTGGACAGCCACCACATTGGCAACGTTGTCCCCAGCACCAATGCCTTCAAGCTCGACAATCGCAACGCCCGACCCGTTGAACGTGTAGTCGGTTGAACCATCCGGGTTAAGACGCAGTACAGTCCCTTTCCTCTGGCCAGACTCGGTTCTCATCCCCCTGACCAAAAGGATTTTCCCATCCAATTGCTGGACCGCAGTGGCTCCGTTACCGCCGGAGGTTCGTGGCGCTCCCGTGGAATGCCCTTTATCCCTCGACCCAAGTGCCTCCCTGCCTATCCCGACATCCCCGGGGTCGTCCATGCCAGTGCTGGGAAGCAAGCGCACACCTTCTTCCCCGAATGACGTGTCCACCTGCCCATCTTCGCGATATCGCACAAGGTACAGGCCTGAAGAGCCAGGCAGCGCGTACCGGCCCATTACCAGCCAACCGCCATTGCCCAAGCCGCAGAGCTTTCTGATATCCAACTCCGCTCCTTCTATAGGAATCTCGACGAAACCGGACCCCTTACTACCAAATTCAGTGTCGAGCGAACCATCCTCATCCAGTTTCATTACTACGGTGGGGCGTTGGCCAATTTCTCCCAATAAAGTCATACCCAGGAGCATTTTTTTATTGGGCAACGCCAGGAGGGCCTCCGTATAAACCCCAGAAATTTCGAGAGTTGGAAACTTCAATACACCCTTATCGGCAAAACTCGGATCCAGAGTGCCTGCTGCTCCGGTGCGTGTTGGTTGAGTCATGGTTCTGTGTCTCTTGAGGTGGATATAACCTCATGAAATCCCTAAACAGGCGCGTCTACACCTGTCAGGGATGACAGTTCGCATTACTTTTTAGAGATAAGGTCCAGGCCCGTTAAGCCAAACCCTGGCTCAATTTGATTGAGTGATTGCGGCTTTCACCTTGCTCCCTCGCCCCACTCAAGCCAGATAGCGAAGGATCCAGCTTCCAATAATGCGGGACCAAACCGGGCCGGGTAGCCGCGCAAAACCGCCAACGACGATCCGTCCGTCTGGCATTAGCGCCATATCCTCGACCGTCTCGTACTGTCCTTCTTCGTCAAAAAGCACAAAGCCAGTGCCGTTGAAGGTCAGGTCCAGCGAACCATCGGAACGGAACCGCGCGGTGAGCGCTGACACGCCCTCTTCCACAACCCCTCTGCCGGTACTGCCCCCGACAAGAATGGAACCGTCTGCCTGCCATGCGCAGCAATACCAGTCATGCCCCTGACCCACCAACCTAGAGAACAGCGGCTGCCCGCTATTGAACGCAAAATCGAAGAATCCATCGCGACTCAACACGAACATCAGCCCATGCCTGTATTGGTCGCGCCAAATATCCCCGACAACAACAATCGCGTCGTCGCTTTCTCGTAGCGCCATCGCATTCGCATTCATGAAAGTAGGATTCGCAACGGTCACAACGCCGACACCGCCATTGAAACTGGTATCGAGACGTCCCGTTACATCCAGACGTATTACATAAATACCGTTGGAATCCGGAGTGTCTTGGGAAGAATACTCCCCGCAAACCAGCACCTGGCCATCTGCTTGAAGGACAACACTTCTGATACTGGCAGGGGTACGGGGAATACCGGGAAGTTCGATAACCACGAATCCACTCCCGTTAAACGTGTCGTCGGTAGAGCCATCCGGGTTAAGACGAAGCACCGCCCATTGCCCTGGCGAAGAGCCGAACTCTACCCAACTGGGCAGAACGATCTTTCCATCCGGCTGCACAACGGCAGAGACGCCCTGATTGCCTGAAGATCGCGCAACCCCTGCGGAGGGCTCTGGGTCCCGCCGACTGAAAGTCACCGGGCCATCTTCCTTACCTTCATCCCTTGGCTCATTACGATACGGAAGCAAGCGCACACCGTCCTCGCCAAAGAATGTATTCAGCCGCCCATCCTCCAGGAATCGCACGACATAAGCGCCGCTCTGCTCGAACGATGAAAATTGACCGATCACCAACCATCCACCATCGCCCAGGCCGCAGAGTTGGTAGACCTCCATATCTGTATTTTTGATGGAGAATTCCACCAAGCCCGTCCCGGCGCCACCAAACTCCATATCGAGCGATCCATCCTCGTTCACTTTCGCCAGTCTGATAGGGGCGGGGTCTCCCGGTAAAAGCACGGTGATCAGCAGTTTGTTTTCAGCCAGCGGCAGGATGGCTAGCGTGCGATAGCCTGTTAAATCGGGAGTCGGCAGTGTCAGCACCCCCTCTTCGGCAAAGGTCGGGTCGAGCGTGCCAGCCTGAACGGCGCTTGGTGCCTGGGCCATGATCGTCACTCCATCAAGGTGTATGAAACCACGCGGGTTTCATCAATGGAGCGCCCAAACACCGATCCGCACACCTGTCAGAGCTGACAGTCACCATGATCCCTGACGGCCAAATCAATGGCCTTTCAGGCCAAACCCGATCAAGCCTTAGGCTTGGCCTTCTTCGGCTTCAGATACTTGGTCAGCCCCTGGAACCAGATCACCAGCGCCGGGTTGCCCTTGATCTGGATCGACTTGTCCTGGATCCCTGTCATGAACGCCAACTGCTTGTTCTTGGCCTGCATCGTGGCGAAGCCATAGGCGGCGTCCTTGAAGGCGATGGCAAAGGCCGGGGTCGGATAATTGCCGGACTGGCTGGTGATGCGCTGGTTTTTCACGGTGAAATGCCGGGCGACCTTGCCGTCCAGGGTTTGCAGCTGGAACACCAGCTCCTTGTCGCCCAACTGCTGCTGGAACGCCGGATTGGTCCGGCTGGCCTTGCCCATCAACAACCCCAGCATCCACAGCAGAAAACGAAATTTCATGGGCACAGCCTCGTGAGAAAAGATCAATGGCTGGCAGTTTAGCGATTCCTCGGCACAACGCCATCATCGGATCGCATTGTCGGAAGATAAGCTGGTTTTCGCGAAAGATGACTGCCAAGTCACGAAACCTGAAGTCAAAAGATCGCAGCCTTCGGCAGCTCCTACATCGGTTTCTGTAGGAGCTGCCGAAGGCTGCGATTTTTTGATCCCTTTCCCCTGCCCAACCCTCGGACATTTCCTTCAACACGCCGGGCTGTTCGTGAACTAGGCAGGGCTCTGGGGCACCGCTAACCTTTGTTCGTCATCGCAAAAAACGGTGACACGGACGTGCAAGTCCGGATTGGTACGCAATTGGTCATGGCTATTGACCGAGCATTTTTCTATGCTCGCGTCCGTTATGGCGATTGTGCGTGGGAGACCTTCGGGTCTGCCGGGGGTACCAGCCGGTCTTGCACACCTACGCACAGTTGCCACCTCTTCGAATGCAAGCGAAAGGATGTCTACCCCAACTCTGGTACATAGATATGTTCAAGGTCACTCCAAATCCGCCACAAAACGGCCACAAATCCCGCGTCGAAGCGCAAGAAGAAAAAAAGCTCGAAGACGCCGCCACTCGCGCCCTCGATTACTACCTCAACCCCAAACCCTCTGCCCCACCCGAAACCGACAAAAGCCAGCTCTTCATCGTTGCTCCTCACATCGACACCGAAACCCTGCTCGCCAACGCCTCCGAAGACCTGCTGTCCATCAGCACCATCGCCGCCGACCTGGCTGACGACGTGGATGACTCACGCCGCTGCGTCGCCCTGGCAATCAGCCGCATGGCCGATGGGGTGCAGTTGTTGGTCGAGCGGGCGTTGGATCATCTGGAAACCAGGGAGATAGCGGCGCCTGATGCCAAGGGCTAGCGCTTTCATTGATGCAGGCTGAGCCGACGCCATCGCGAGCAAGCTCGCTCCCACAATTGGATCGGGGACGGCCAAGAGCCAGGTCGGCTATAAGGCCGCCTCGCGAGCAAGCTTTGCTCCCACAGTTGGATCGGGGGACGACCAAAGAACCAGGTCGGCTATAAGGCCGCCTCGGCGGGCTTTTGATCTGGGGGCCCCGTTGACCACGCTGGCCGAACGCAGGTATTGCGCAGTGGGCATCCCGGCATGGATGCCGGGATAGCCGCGCTGGGCCATGGATGGCCCTTCGCGGCGGGCCCACGGAGCAATGCCGGAGTGAGGGCACACCGAGCCTAGGCGAGGTGCCGAGTGGTGGGGCAAAGACTTTTTGGTTACTTTTGGGGCGTTTGCCAAAAGTGACCCGCTGTAAGAGCGGAACCATAAGCCGCCGTTACCGCAGCAATGGATATGTACTCCG